>JAISFK010000341.1 GCA_031263625.1 Clostridiales bacterium | reverse complement strand
ACAAGGGGCTGAGCCTCAAAGACGTCGGCTGAGCGGCCAGAAGGCAAAAGGCAAAAACTTGCCGCTGCCGGCCGTGTTCCGGAGTATATACTGACGAGCATTTGAATTTACCATAAACGCGAGTCAGTAATACTCGTTTCATCTGTCCGACCGCAAATTGCGGTCGGAATCCCAATCGAACACGAGTATAACCGTATAGACTGCGCCCATGCCGGGCGCACAAAAAAAGCGCGCCTGCCTATTTGGCAGGCGCGCGCCCGTACAGTGCCGCGCCGCGCGGGGGCCTTGCGCCGGATCCGAGCGGCCAGCGGCCTCGGCCTCCGCTAAGCGGTCGCTTGCACCTCCGCTAAACGGTCGCTTGCACTTCCGCTAAACGACCGCCTTTGCGAAATAGTCGTTCAGGTCGCCGACGAGCTTGTCGGGATCCATGCCGTGAACCATGCAGGCGTCCTCAATGCTCTCGCCCATTGACGACGGGCAGCCGAGGCAGTGCATGCCGTTTGAGATAAAGACCGGGGCCGTGCCCTCGTCCAGATCCAAAACGTCGGCGATAATCATCTCTTTGGAAATTTTTGTCATAGTGATACCCTCCATTTCTCTGTAAATTTGCCCAGCCGGACGGCCGCAGAACGCTCGCGCGTCCCGAATGCTTGCTCCCGAATGCTCGCGCGTCCCGAATACTGGCGCATCCAGAATGCTTGCTCCCGAATACTGGCGCATCCCGAATACTGGCGCCGCCCGATGGTTAAGATTCATTATACGCCTATTTTTCAAAAAGACAAGCATTTTGCCCATTCTTGTGACCGCCGCCGCCACGCCGCCAGCCGTGCCAGCCGCCGCCAGTTTGCCGCCAATTTGCCAATTTGTGCCAGTTTGCCGTTCGTTGCCGTTTGCGCAAGTTTATGCAAAATATTTGACATGCGCCATGCGCCGTGATAAGATACCCGCAGTAGTTATCATACGCTAACGAAAAATGCGGGCTTGCGGCTTGCTCTGTTAGCCGAGATTAACAGAGGGCGCGGGGGAGACGGGGCGGCGCTTTGAGGGCCGCGCGGCGAGCCGCGCTGAGATCATTGGACGCGAGGGGATGGGGCGACATGCCGAGAACATTTGCGAGAACGGGATCATTTGCAAGAAAGGGAAAAAAGATATTCTGCGCCGGGCTGGCGCTGCTGCTGTTCTTTTTCCCGATTCTGGAGCCGTTCCGGGCCGAGCGGGCGTTCGCCGCCGACCTGCTGGACGGCGCGTACAGCGCGGGGGCCGTCGTGGAGGACTACATGGACGGGATGCCGCCTTACACAGTGGGCGTCACGCTGGACATAGCGGGCGGCGTGATCGCCGGCCTCAGCTACACCGCCGAGATGGATCCCATAGACTGGGAGGACAACGGCTACTACGTCGAGGACGCGTTTGCCGGGCTGCAGTCATACGCGCTCGGGCGCAGCGACATAGACGGCATAGACGCCGTGAGCGGGGCGACATACGCCTCCGAGGCGTTCATATCGGCGGCCCGCCAGGCGCTGAGGGCGGCTCAGGCCAATCCGGGCCAGTCCCTCGAAGCGCCGAGGATATCGCCGGCGGACAGGCGCAGCGCCTACTATTTTTCCGCGGCGGCCGGCGCGGCCTTTGCCGTCGCCAACGACAACGACGGCGCGGAGACGCTCTACACGCTTGACGGCAGCTCGCCGGCGGAGCCGGGCAACGCCTCGGCCATGGCGGCGGAGGGCGGGATGATCGTGATTCCGGGCGGCCTCTACAGCCAGGGCGCGACGATAACCCTCTCATACGCCGCCGTCCGCGACGGCGCGGCGTCCAGCGTGCAGACGGCGCGGCTCGTGTTCCTCGCGGACGCGGGCGCGGGCGGCGCGGAGCCGGGGACAAAGATATACAGGGCGTCCGGCTACTGCTCGTTCGGGTACGACGTCGCGCTGATCGTGACGACGGTGAACGGCGCCATAACGGCCATCGAGGACGACCTCACGATGCCGGGCGAGGCCAACCGGCAGTATTGGGACGCGGCGTCCGCGATGCTCGCCAGGGACGGCGCGCACAGCCTGTACGGCAAAACGGCGGCGGGCGTCGCCGAGCTGAGGACGTCGCCGACCGGCGACGCCGGGCAGAAGGTGGACGCGGTTTCAGGCGCGACGGTCGTGTCGAACGCCATAAAATACGCCGTGGTTGAGGCGCTTGCGGGCGGTCAGCCCTGGCAGTCGTCCGACAACGAGCTGGCCGCGCCCTACATGCCGGCGGGCGGCCGCTATTTCGTGTTCGGCAGCGATCTGCCGCAGGCCGTGATAAGCGCGCAGGCCCCCGTGGGCGCCGAGGTTTTCTATGCCGTCGGCGGGCCGGGCGGGGCCTCGGCGGATCCATACGCGGACGGGCAGAAGGCCGAGAACGGTGCCATCGAGATATCGAACGGCGCCGAGCCGCCGTCCGCCGGCACGATCGTCTCGCTCAGCGTCGGCGCCTACGCGGGCGAGCCGCCGGAGCAGAGGAAGTCGGATATTCTGAGGCGCCATGTCATATTCGCGCCGCCCAGCCAGAGCGCGGCATACGCGACCGGCGTCTACTACCGGGCCGCAAACCCCGGCCGCGAGCTGGACGCGAGGGTCGTCGTCGCGGACGGCATGATCCGCGACATCAGGATCATCCCATACGGCCAGCTCTCGGACGCGGCGCTGGAGCGCATCGCCGCCGAGCTGATCCCCGCCATGCTGCTGGCGCAGTCGGCGCAGGTCGCGCCGCTCGCCGGGCTCGAGGCCGAGAGTGCGCTCGCGATCGGCGCCGTCCAGTACCATCTGGACAACGGGGCGGCCGCGGAAAAGCCGGAGGCCGAGGCCCCGGCGTTTGAGGTCGCGGATCGGAGGGAGCTTTACGGCAACGGCGAGCAGGTGACTGTCGCGCTGGGCAGCGGCACGTCCGGCGCCGACATTTACTATACGGTTGACTACTCGCTGCCCGGCGAAACGGGCGGGTTTCTGTCCGACCCGGCGGATCCGGGCTCCGCGCGAATCCTGTACGGCGGGCCGTTCGCGGTCGGAGCGCCGGGCGCGGCGGGCGGCGTGGCGCATGTCAACGCCGTCGCCGTCAGCGGGGCGACGGCGTATTCGCCCGTGTCGCGCATGGATTTCGCATTCGCGCCCGCGATCCCCGCGGGCGCGATCCTCGCGAACGGGGTGCCATGCGACACGTTTGAGCAGGCCGTCGCGATAATCAACGCGGCCGAGGGCGCGGGGGGCTCGGAGGGCGGATCAGGCGGCGAGGAAGGCGCGGGCGGCTCGGAGGGCGCGGCGGGCGGCGGCGTCATCGTGCTGGGCTGCGACGTCGCGCTGTCGGCGGAAACCCTGCTCGCGGGGATGCCGGTCAGGCCCTGCCTGATCGAGGCGGGCGGCCTCTACGCGCTGCGCGGCGGCGCGACGCCGCTCGTGGCGAACGCGGATCTGTCCTTTGGCGGCATCATTCTGGACGTCAGCGCGATATACGGGAACGGCCACCGGATCGCGATCGAGAGCGGCGTGGAAACGCCCTACAGCTTTTACGGGCCGGCCATATACGGCGGCGCTCCCTACGTCGAGGGCGATCCGGGCGGCAACGCGCTGGCGGCGGACGCCTCCGTGCTGATAAAGAGCGGGCGGTTCGACGTCTACGCCGGCGGCGGGATCGGCACGACGCTGGACGGCTCGGCCGCGATCCGGGTCGAGGGCGGCGCGGCTGTCAGCATCGCGGGCGCCGGGTTCGGCTCGGCCATTTCCGGGGACGTCTCCGTTGAGGTCAGGGGCGATTCCGCCACGCTGAGCGGCTTCGTCGGGGAGCAGAGCGCCGGCGCGATCGGCGGGGCGCTGTCGCTGTCCATTTACGGAAACCCCGCTCTGGATCCGCACGGCGAGTACATAGGCAGCGCGAGCCGCGCGTTCGGGACTGTGAGCCTGTACCGCTCCGACATCGACGAGGCGCTGTTCGGCTCGTTCAGCGGCGTGGCCTCTTACGACGAGGAGCCGGGCGAGCC
>JAISFK010000298.1 GCA_031263625.1 Clostridiales bacterium | reverse complement strand
CGCTCGAACTGGCTGTTGTAGAGCTCCGCGTAGAAGCCGCCTTTTTCCAGCAGCTCGCCGTGGCTGCCGCTCTCGACGATGTCGCCGTCCCGCATGACGAGAATCATGTCGGCGTTTTTGATGGTGGACAGCCTGTGCGCGATGATGAATGAAGTCCGGCCGCGCGTCAGCTTGTCCATGGCCTCCTGGACGTGCCGCTCGGTGCGGGTGTCCACCGAGCTAGTCGCCTCGTCGAGTATCAGGAGCGGCGCGTTTTGGATCATGGCGCGTGCGATGGTGAGAAGCTGCTTCTGCCCCGCCGACAGGCTGGCCTTGTCGTCCAGCACGGTGTCGTAGCCCTGCGGCAGCGTCCGGATGAAATGGTGGATGCCCACCGCCTTGCAGGCGTCGGCCACCTGCGCGTCGGCGACGCCCTGCTTGCTGTAAACGATGTTCTCCCTGATAGTCCCCTCAAACAGCCATGTGTCCTGCAGCACCATGCAGAACTGCTCGTGCACGTTCTCCCGCGCTACTTGGTCCGTCGGGATGCCGTCAATGCGGATCTCGCCGCTGTCAATTTCATAGAAGCGCATCAGCAGGTTGACCATCGTCGTCTTTCCCGCGCCCGTCGGCCCGACGATGGCGATTTTCTGCCCGGCGCCCACCTTCGCGGAGAAATCGCTGATGATGGTCTTGCCCTTTTCGTAGCCAAAGCGGACATTCTCAAACTCCACCTGCCCCTTGATATTCTCCAGCCTCTTGAGCTTTTGGCTCTCGCCGGCCAGCTCCTCCTCCTCGAAAAACTCGAAGACGCGCTCATTGGCGGCGGCCGTCCGCTGCAGCTGCTGCATGGACTGGGCCAGCTGCGACAGCGGCTGCATGAACAGGCGAATGTACAGCATGAACGCGACAATCACGCCGAACGAGATCGCGCCGCCCATGGCGAGCGCCGCCCCGACCACGCAGACGGCCACGTAGCCCAGGTTGCCGACGAACATCATGATGGGCATCATCAGCCCGGACAGAAACTGGGACTTCCAGCCGCTCTCATAGAGCGTCCCGTTTATGCCCTCGAACACCCTCAGTGCCTCCTTGCCCCCGTTGCTGGCCTTGACGACGCTGTGGCCAGAGTATATCTCCTCTATGTGGCCGTTGATGTCGCCCAGCCCCTGCTGCTGGGCCGCGAAGTGCTTTTGCGATTTCGACATGATCGCCGCCATGAGGCCGAAGCCGGCGAGGGATGCGCCGATGGCGGCCAGCGCCATGATCCAGTTTGTGCGGAACATCATGATGAGCGATCCGGCGAACATCGTGACCGCCCTCACCAACGTGTCAAGGCTCTGGTTCAGCGTCTGCCCGACGGTGTCAACGTCGTTCGTCACGCGGCTGATGACGTCGCCGTAGCTTGTCCTGTCAAAATACTTGAGCGGTATCCTGTTGATCTTCCGCGAGATGCCCGTGCGCATGTTTTTGGATATCCTCGCGGTCACCGTCGCCATTATGTAGTTCTCCGCGAGGCCGAAAACGGCCGAAGCCCCGTAGAAAAGCACAAGCGTCATGCCGATGCCGAAGACGGCGGCCAGGTCGATCGCGCCAAGCGCGGGCTGCCCGTTTATCATGGCGGGAAGCCCTTTGACGATTTCGTTCGTCATGTCCTTGAGCCTGTCCGGGCCGATAAACTGGAACACCGAGCCCGCAACCGTGATGGCGAACGCGAGCGCGACGACGGGCACGTAGCCCTTGCAGTAATTTATGAGCTTGCCCCATGACGCCCGAAAATCCTTTGCCATTTCGGCGCCGCCGCCCATGCCGCCGGGGCCGCCCATGCCTCCTGGGCCCCTCATGCCGCCGGGCCCTCCCATGCCGCGAGGCCCGCGCGGGGCGCCTGGGCCGCCCATGCCGCCCATGCCCCTTGCGTCTCCCGTGCCATCCGTGCCTCCCGTGCCCCTCATGTCCCCCGTTTTAGCGTTTTCAGCGCTTTTGGCGCTTTCAGCATTTATAGCGTTTATGGCATTTTTAGCATTTTTATTTTCACTCATGACGCAAGCTCCTCCTCGCTCAGCTGCGATGCGGCAATCTCCCTGTACACGGCGCAGTCGCGCAGCAGCTCCCTGTGCGTCCCCTTGCCGGCGACCTTGCCGTCGTCGAGCACGACGATCTGGTCGGCGTCCATGATCGTGCCGATCCTCTGCGCCACGATCAGGCTCGTGATCCCGGCCGTCTCTTTCTTCAGCGCGGTGCGCAGCGCGCGGTCCGTCTTGTAGTCGAGCGCCGAAAAGGAGTCGTCGAAAATATATATCTCCGGGCGGCGGCAGACGGCGCGGGCGATGGCGAGCCGCTGTTTCTGCCCGCCCGATATGTTGGCCCCTCCCTGCGCGATGGCGGCGCCGTACCCGCCCTCCATCTTTTCCGCAAATTCCGCGCCCTGCGCGATCCGGACGGCCCATTTGACGTCCTCCTCCGAAAACCCGTCGCCCCCGTTATCGCCATAGCCGACGTTCGAGCTGACCGTCCCCTTGAACATCACCGCCTTTTGCGGCACATAGCCGATCTTGTTGTAGAGGGCCTCCAGCTTGTAGTCCTTCACGTTCACGCCGTCTATGAGGATCTCGCCCTCCGTCGCGTCGAAGAAGCGGGGGACGAGGTTTATCAGCGTGGATTTCCCGCTTCCTGTGGAGCCGATGAAGGCGACGGTTTCGCCGCGCTTCGCCGTGAAGCTTATGTCTTCGAGGACATGCTCGGCCGCGCCGGGATACTTGAAGCTGACATGGCTGAACGCGACCTCGCCCGCAAGCCCAGGCAGCCCGCCGGCGGCCTGGCCGCCCAAAATCGCGGGCTCGGCGTCGAGCACCTCGTTGATGCGCTTTGCCGACACGCTCGCCCTCGGAAGCATGATGAACATCATGATCAGCATCATGAAGGACATGAGGACTTGCATCGCGTACTGCGAGAAGACGACCATGTTTGAAAACACCGCCAGCCTGTCCGGCGCGCCCGCCGCGTCGATCAGGTAGGCGCCTATCCAGTATATGGCGAGGGCCAGGCCGCTCATAATGACCGTCATCGTGGGCATCATGATCGCCATGGCGCGGTTCGTGAACAGCTGGGTGCCCGTGAGCTCGTCGTTCGCCGTTTCAAATTTGCCCTCCTGGTAGCTCTCGGCGTTGTAGGCGCGGACGACCCGCAGGCCGGTCAGGTTTTCCCTCGTGACGCGCGTGATGTTGTCGGTAAGCGCCTGCATTTTTCTGAATTTCGGCATGACGAATATCATGAGCAGCGTGACCATCATCATGAGAATCAGGGCGGCCACGCCCGTCGCCATCGACCATTCGATGCCTTTGCCGGCAATTTTGGTCACGGCCCACACCGCCGTGACGGGCGCCTTTACAATGAGCTGCAGCGCCATCGTGACGAGCATCTGCACCTGCGTGATGTCGTTCGTGGAGCGCGTGATCAGGCTCGAAGTCGAAAAGCGGCTGATCTCCTCCATCGAAAAGGACTCGACCGCGCTGAACAGCAGGCTGCGGAGCCGCTGCGAGAAAGACGCCGCGATGCGCGCCGCGAAATAGCCGACGATGACGGCGCCCGCGAGGCTGCCCAGCGCGCACAGGAGCATGCAGCCTCCGGCAATCCAGATGTCCCCCATCGCGCTGCCCGGCGTCTGCACGAGCGTCGTGATCTCCGCCATGTAGTCGGGGAGCTTTAAGTCGAGCCAGACCTGGGCGACGATGAAGAGCAGGCTGACTCCTGCCAGCAGCCACTCCAACGGCTTGAGATGCCTGAAAATTTTAACCATTATAAAACCTCCTGTCATTCCGCGATTCCGTAATTTCGTGATTCTGTAATGCCGTAATTCCGTGATTTTGCAATGCCGTGAGTCCGTAATTCCGCAATGCCGTAAGCCCGCAATGCCGTAATTCCGCAATGCCGTAATCCCGCAATGCGCTAACGCCGCGGCGGCACGTCCAAAATGCGGTATATGATGTCTGTGAACACTTTTGGCTTCTGCTCCGCGTTGGGCGGGCATTCAAGCATTTCAGACGCGCCGGCGATCCCTTGCAGGATGAACGCGGCGGTTTCTCTCGGGTATTCGCAGTTCCACGAGCCGTCCTCGTTTCCCGCCTCTATCAGGGAGCAAAAGACCGGCGAAATGGCCGTGAAAGTTTTCTCCTTGCAGTATTTCAGGAAAGCGCGGCTGTTCACGAGCTTTCCGTACAGGCCCAAATTCGGGTCGGGCGCCAAAATCAGCCCCAGCCGCTCCAGGGCGGTGCCGTTGGACTTGTCCAGCGCGTTTTTCGTGTCCTGTATCTTGTTCTCCGCAAGCTCGTCAATCACCGCGTAAAGGATGTCCGCCTTGGATTTGAAATAGTGGTAGACCAGCCCCGACGCGACATTCATCCGCCTCGATATGTCGGCGACCTGCGTTTTTTCGTATCCGCTCTCAATGAACATCTCCCTCGCGGTGTCGATGATCTCCTGCCTTCGCTCCTCAACGTGCTTTGTAATTCGCGCCATGGTTTTCAGCCTTCCCTTTTGTGGCATAGCCATACCTTAGCACATTGACTGAATTAAGTCAATATATTTTCGCGGCGAGCCTGCGGGGCTCTGAACCGCGCGGGCTCGCAAACTATATGCTTTCGCGAGTGCGCTGGCCTATACTGACGAGCATTTGAATTTTCCATAAACTATTTTCCGCTGCCCGACCAAAGATTTTGGCAAGAAGGCGTTATACTCGTCAGTGATTTGAAATACCGACCGCATTTGCGGTCGGACAGAGGAAACGAGTATTGCTGACAATAGTATTTACCGCCTTCCTGCCTATTGCCCTCAGTCGGCGGCCAGCGCCGCCGAAAGCCTGTGGAGCATGGCCGCGGCTTCCGCGCGCGTCGCCGCCCCCTGCGGATCAAAGAGGCCGCCCGGCCTGCCGGCGACAATGCCTTTCATGCTGCACCACATCGCGCTCCCGACCGCCCAATCGGAAATTTCGCCAACGTCGCCGAAAGGCAGGCGAACCGCCCATGCGCCGACCGGGCCTTTGTCGCGATACTTCGCGTAGTTGAGCAGAATTGCCGCAAGCTGCTCGCGGGTTATGTCCGCGCCGGGGTCGAACAGATCGCCGCCCACGCCCGCCACAATGCCGAACTCCTTCGCCCAGTTCACCGCCTGGTAGAAGAACTCGCCCTCCTTGACGTCGCCAAAGGCCAAATTCATTCTGACGGCGGGCTCCCCCGCGAAACGGTAGAGAACCGTGACAAGCATTGCCCGCGTCATCGGCGCGCCGGGGGAAAACAGCGGCGGGTTTTCGCCGGCGCCGGACATCAGGCCCTGCTCGTGCGCCCACGCGACGTCGCCATAGTACCAGTCGCCCGCCCCCACGTCCCCAAAAGGCATCGCCGCGCTCGGAGTTTCCGGCGCGGACGGCTTGCCCAATTCGGGCGACTTTTCCGTTCCGGACAGTGTGCCTGGCTCAAGCGGCGTTTCGGCGGCGGATGGCGCGCCGGGGGCGCCGTCATCCGCCCAAGCCCCCATGCCGAGCGCGGGGGCGAGCGCCAATACCGTCGCCGCCGCAATCACTAAAGATAAAATTCCGTAAATTCCCCTTGTTTTCATTTTATATGGCCCTCCATTGTCCTTTACTCATATATTCCAATTTTGGCGCCCAAATACGCAAGCATTTCTCTGTGAAAGCCGCAAAACGCCATCATTTTCTGGTTTACGGGCAAGCCGTCAAGATATTTTTCACGAATTTTATGCGATTGCCCTGGCCCTCGCTCGCCGAAAAAGCCTGAAAAAGCAGTGGAAATATCATTGAAAGTGTGGTACGCTGTACACATGGCGGCGGCAACAGACTGTATTCGCAGGCAGAGCCAAATAGCGCGACAGGAGCGGCGGCATGGCAAACAGCGGGACACCAAACGCCAACAGGCAACACAAGAGCAGCGTGTTCGCGGACTTCTTCAAGGATCGCGGTCGCCTGCTCGAGATGTACGGCGCGCTGAAAGGCAGGCGCTATCCGGCAGACGCCCAAGTGGAGCTCGTCACGCTGGAGGGCGCGCTGTTCCAGAACCAGATAAACGACCTCGCGTTTGTGCTCGACGGGCGGCTGATCGTGCTTGTGGAGCACCAGTCCACGCTGAACAGCAATATCCCGCTGCGCATGCTCATATACGTCGGGCGCGAATACGAGCGGCTGACGGGCAACCGCGACATCTACAGGCACAAGCTGCTGAAGATACCGAAGCCCGATTTCATCCTGCTGTACAACGGGACGGAGCCGTGCCCCGACGAGTTTGTGCTGAAGTTGTCGGACGCGTTCATGGAAGCTCCGGAGATACCGAACCTGCTGGAGCTGGCGGTCAAGGGCTACAACGTCAACGACGGGCACAGTCCCGAAATACTGCGGCGCAGCAGGAGCATGGGCGACTACGCGAAATTCATCGCGCTGATACGCAAAAACCAAGAGGCTGGAATGTCGCCGGGCGAAGCGATCGCGGCGGCGAT
>JAISFK010000267.1 GCA_031263625.1 Clostridiales bacterium | reverse complement strand
CCGATATTCGCGGACGTGCCGGCGGCGCACGAGAACTTCGCCGCCATCGAGGAATCCTTCAACAGGGGCCTGATGACGCCGCTCAGCGGGAACGAGTTCTCGCCGAACGCCGGGATATCGGTGGCCGACGCCGCGGTCGTGTTCATCCGCGCCATGGGGCTTGAGTCGCTCGCCTCGTACCACGGCGCGATAACGGAGTACGCGGACGACGACAGCATACCGGACTACGCGCGCGACGCGCTTTACGTGGCGCAGGACATCGGCCTGCTGCGCGGCGACGAGGGCGGGAACATATATCCCGCGAGGCAGCTCACGAAGGGCGAGGCCGCCGTCATGCTCGACCGCTTTGTGGAGTACATGCGCGAGGAGCTGAAAAACGACTACCGCGACCGCATACTGGACTATTAGGCGTATTTCGCATATTGCCTGACTTGGCATCAGGCAATCAAACATGGTGCAAACTCAATCAAGCGAAGTGGCCGTCGCGGATCAGCGGCGGCCAGCTGACTATGCTATACAGTGGCGTTATAAGCAAAACAAAGGATGGCGAGGGGAGCGGCTCGTTGAGCGAGCAATAGGGCATGAGTATAGGCATGGGTACGGGCGCAGGCGCGGGCACAGGCATGGGTACGGGCAGCATTTTGATTGTTGAGGACGACAGGGCGCTCAACCGCGGCGTCGCCCTCGTGTTCAGCCGCGAGGGCATGAAGGCGCTGCAGGCCTATGACCTGAAGACGGCGCGCGAGATTTTCGCGGCCTCCGCGCCGGATCTGATCATCCTCGACATTAACCTGCCCGACGGCGACGGCTTTGATTTTTGCAAAGCCGTCCGCGCTTCGTCAAGCGTGCCGATTGTCTTTCTGACCGCCAACGACATGGAGGCCGACATCGTCACGGGCTTCGAGCTTGGCGGCGACGACTACGTCACAAAGCCTTTCAGCCTCATGGTGCTGCGCGCCCGCGTCATGGCCGCGCTGCGCAGGGCGGGCGCGGGCGGCGGCGGCAATCGCGTCGCTGTCGGCGACATGGTTTTCGACTTCGACAGGATGGAGTTCTCCAAGCAAGGGCAGGCCGTGCAGCTGAGCGCGAGGGAGCAGAAGCTGCTGCGGAAGCTGGTCGCCAACAAAGGGCATATTCTCACGCGCGAGCAGCTTATGGAGAGCCTTTACCCCGGCGACGCCGATTTTGTGGACGAAAACGCGCTGACCGTCGCGGTCGGGCGGCTGCGCGGGAAGCTTGAGGACGACCCCGCGTCCCCGGCGTACATCAAAACCGTTTACGGGCTCGGCTATCTGTGGACGGGGGGCGCGGGAAAATGACGGCGCTCGCCATAGCGTGCGCCGCGCTTTTCCTTGCCGCGCTCGGCTACATTTTCATGCTGCGGCGGCAACAGCAGAGGCTGTTTGAAAAGCTGGGCCGGCTATTTGACGACGCCGCGCGGGGCGACGCGAAAACCGTCCCATACGACGAGAGCGTCGCGTCGGCGCTGGGCGACAAGATCATCCGCTACATCAGCGCGAGCGGGGAGCATTTGGCGGGCGCGCAGGGCGAGCGGGACAAAATCAAGGCGCTCATTTCGGACATATCCCACCAGACGAGAACGCCCATCGCCAACATCCTGCTCTACAGCGGCCTTTTGCTTGAACACGGGGGCTTGGACGCGGCCGCCGCGCGGATGGCGGGCGACATTCAGGCTCAGGCGGAAAAGCTCAGATTCCTGCTCGAAGCGCTCGTGAAAATGTCGCGCCTCGAAACTGGCGTTTTGGCGGTTGAGGCAAGGGCGCAGCGCGTAAAGCCGCTCATATCCGCCGCCGTGTCGGAAATGTATCCGGCGATCGCGGAAAAGGGCATCGATCTGGCAGTCAGCGCGGACGAAAACCTGACGGCCGATTTCGACATGAAATGGACAAAAGAGGCCGTATGCAACATTTTGGACAATGCCGTCAAATACTCGGACGCGGGCGGCAGCGTCAAAATCAGCGCTACGGCCTACGAAATGTTCGTCAGGATTGACATTGCCGACAGCGGGGCCGGCATCAGCCCGGACGAGCGCGCGGCGATTTTCAGGCGGTTTTACCGCTCGCCGCGCGCGAGGGAGCAGGAGGGGATCGGCGTGGGGCTGTATCTCGCGCGCGAGATTCTCGCGCTGCAGGGCGGCTACGTCAAGGTCGCTTCCGAACTCGGCCGCGGGAGCGTCTTTTCCGTGTTCCTCGCCAGGCGGTGAAATGCGAAATGCGAAATATGCCAATACTGTTATATTTTCGCCAGTTTTCAGACAGCTTTGCCTGCTATCATTGCAGGATAGGGAAGCCGCGCGACCGGCTGGGCGAAAGGGGCGCTTTTGCGATGGAGATACTGAGGACGGAGGGGCTGGCAAAATATTACGGGGCGGGCGCGAATCTCGTGCGCGCCCTCGACGGGGTGGACATATCCGTCGAGAGCGGGGAGTTCGTGGCCGTCGTCGGCACGAGCGGGAGCGGCAAGAGCACCTTGCTCCACATGCTCGGCGGGCTTGACCGCCCCACTGCCGGAAAGGTGCGCGTCGCGGGCAACGACATTTTCAGCATGGGCGACGACGCGCTCACGATCTTTCGCCGCCGCAAGATAGGCTTCGTGTTTCAGAGCTACAACCTCATCCCCATCCTGAACGTGTACGAGAACATCGTCCTGCCCGTCCGGCTGGACGGCGCCGCGCCCGACGCGGAGCACATCGAGAGCGTGATCGAGGCGCTGGGGCTCGCGGGCAGGCAGGACAGCCTGCCGAACAGCCTTTCGGGCGGCCAGCAGCAGAGGGCGGCCATAGCCCGCGCCCTCGCCGCGAAGCCCGCCGTTGTGCTGGCCGACGAGCCGACCGGGAACCTCGACGCCAAAACGAGCGGCGAGGTCATTTTGCTCCTGAAAATGATGAGCGAGCGATTCAGGCAAACTGTGGCGATGATCACGCACAACGAGGAGATCGCGCAGGCCGCCGACAGGATTATCCGCATTGAGGACGGCAAAGTCGTGTCGGAAAGAGCCGCGCCGAAAAGAGGCGCACCGGCAAACGCCGTCTCAGAAAGAGGCGCGCCGGAAAAAGTCGCGCCGGAAAAGGCGCGGCCATGAAGCTGGAGATAACCGTGGCGAACAAGCGGACGGTCAACGCGCTGGCCCTCCGGCAGATAAGGGCGGGGAAGGCCCGCAACCTTTTCGCCGTCGCCGCCGTCGCGCTGACGAGCGCGCTCGTGACGGCCGTGCTGGCAATGGGCGCCGGGCTGATGGACGCGAACCGATACATGATGATGAGGTCGAGCGGGCAGAAGTCGGAGGTTTCGTTTGAGTACCTGACGGCGGGCGAGGCGAGCGCGGTGGCCGCCCACCCGCTGATAAAGGAATATGGGCTCTCGCGCTTTGTCGCAAGGGCTGAGGGCGGCGCTTGGGATCAGACTCCTATTGAAATCAAGACCATGGACGCCGCTTTCGCCGATTTTTCGTTCAGCGCGCCCACGACGGGCAAACTGCCGGAGGGCGAGAACGAGGTCGCCGTCAAGTCTTGGATGCTGGACAAGCTCGGTCTGCCGCGGGAGATCGGGCAGGCGTTCCCGCTGTCGTTTGCGATCGGCGGCGCCCGGCATGAGCTGGAGCTCGCGGTCTGCGGCATTTGGGACGACGACATCCATTTGCACCCATACGGGGCGGCGCTCATTTCCGCAGGGCTCGCCGACAGGCTGCTTGCCGGCACAGATCCGGGCGCAACCCGGACGAACGGCGAATACAACGGCATCACGCAGCTGTACGCGAACCTGGACGGGCCGCAGTTCAACTTGCGGCGCAACCTTGGCAAAATCGTGGCCGAAACGGGCATCAGCGCGGATTTGGCGACGCCGAGGCTGAGCTACGCCTACGAAAGCATGGCGCTGGACGCGCAATCGCTGGCGGCGGCCGCTCTTATGCTGCTGATCGTCCTGGCAAGCGGTTGCCTGCTGATCTACAATATCTTTTACATATCCGTGGCGAGGGACATCAGGCACTACGGCCTGCTCAAGACCATAGGCGCCACGAAGCCGCAGATCAGGCGCATCGTGAATGTGCAGGCGCTCGCGTTCTGCGCGGCCGGCATCCCGCTCGGCCTGCTGCTGGGCTACTTCCTCGCGGCCGTGCTGTTCCCGCTGCTGCTGGGCGTTACGGCGCTTGAAGGCGGCATCGCCCTCAGCCCTGGCCCGCCGGCCTTTGCCGCCGCCGCGCTGCTGTCCTTGGCGACGGCGTTTGCCAGCTGCAGCCACCCGGCGCGGATAGCCGGGAAAATAAGCCCGGTTGACGCGACGCGCTACGCCGGCGCCAGCGCCGCCGACGCTGCCGCCGCGCAGAAGAAAACGGCGAAACGCGGCCGGGGCGGGGCGAGAATCGGGCGCATGGCCTTCGCGAATCTGCTCAGAACCCGGAAAAAGACGCTCATCGCGCTCGCCTCCGTGTCCTTCGGGCTGATCCTGTTCAATGTCGTTTTCACGTTCATGAGCGGCTTTGACGAGAACAAGGCGCTGGAGATGCATATGCACGGCGATTTTCTGGTCGCGGACGGCTCCTATTTGAAGATGGCCGGATTCTACTACAGCCCCGCCCATACCCTCTCGGAGGGAACCGTCGGCGCGATCGCCGCGCTTGACGGCGTGTCGGATGTCGCGAGGGTCTATTACCAATACCGCAATCAGGCGCCGCCCGAAGGCAAGGGCGTCGAAACGCTCGTTCCGGCGCAAATATACGGCATGGACGACTACTGGCTCGGCCGCTTGGAGGCGAGCGTCGTCGCGGGGGCGTTCGACAGGGAAAAATTCCTTTCCGGCAAATGCGCCGTCATAGGCTGGGATCCGCAGGGCCTGTTCGCCGTGGGCGACACGGCGGCGCTTAGCTTTGGCGGCCGGACGGGCGCGGAACAGGGCGGTGGGGCGCGGGCAGCCGAGGCGCAGTACGAGGTGATGGCGATAGCAGACCCCTCGCGCCTTTTCGCGCTGTCGGCCCGATTCTCCACGTCGCCCGGCTTTTCCGTCTACCTGCCGGCATCGGAGCTTGCGGGGCGCGGCGGAACCGACATCATGTCGGCGACCGTGCTTGCGGAGAGCGGGCGGCTCGCCGCGCTGCGGGGGGAGATTGGCGCACTGCTCGCGGGCAGGCCGGGCCTCGATTTTCGCTCGCGCTCCGACTATGTCGCGGAGCTGGAGAGCAGCACCCGGCAATTAGCCGTCGTCGGCGTCGCCCTCTGCCTGGTCGTGCTGCTGATTGGCGCGCTCAACTTTGTCAACGCCTCCATAACGGGCATAATGTCCAGAAGGCGCGAGTTTGCCATGCTGCAGGCCATAGGCATGACCGCTGGGCAGTGCCGGGCTATGCTGGCTCTGGAGGGCGCGTATTTCGCGCTGGCCGCCGCCGCGATCTTGGCAAGCGCGGGCTTCGCGGCCAGCTTCGCGATAGTGCGCCCGCTCGCCGAGAGCACGGCGGCCTACACATACCGCTTCACGGCGCTGCCGCTCCTGATATGCCTCCCGCCGCTTCTCCTGACAGCGCTCGTTTTGCCGCAGCTGGCGTACAGGGGCGTGTCGCGGGCCAGCGTCGTCGAAAGGCTGAGGGAATACGAACGTTAGCGCCTAAAATTATTGCGCGATCACTTCGCTTTGAACTATAATGGAGACGAGCTTACAATAAATGGGGTGCGGCTATGCGGCTTTATCATGGGAGCAATGCGGCGATTGAAACGCCGAAACTGCTCCACCAGCAACGCGGGCTTGACTTCGGCGCGGGCTTCTACCTTACGTCAAGCAGGGCGCAAGCGGAGAGGTTTTCTTTTAACGTGGCGCGCAGGGCGGGCGAAGGCGCTCCGACGGTCAGCGTCTATGAGTTTGACGCCGAAGTCGCCGAGCGTAAGCTGGACGCGCTTCATTTTAACGGCGCGGACTATGACTGGCTTGCCTACGTCAGGGATAACCGGCTGAAACAATATGCGGGGCGCGAGTATGACATTGTAATTGGCGCGGTCGCCAACGACGACGTCCTTCCCACAATTCTGCTTTACATCAACGGGCAGCTTGACGCGGATTTGACAATCGGCGCGTTAAAGACGCGCAAACTCGTTGACCAATATTGCTTCAAGACGGAAGCAGCCCTCGCGTTCTTAAATTTTCAAGGCGCGGAGGTGGCGGCTGTATGACAAACGATAAGCTTTATTCCGTTATCGCGCTCGTCACGCCGGGCATACTGCAACTGCTTATGGACAGCAGGGCGATTGACGAAAAGGCGGCGGCGGGTTTGCTTTACGGCTCGCAGCTATACGGCAAGTTGGAGGACGCGGAAACGCGACTGTGGCGGCTGTCCTCTGGGGTTCTGTTCGATCTCCTGGAAGAAGAACTCGCCACTGGGGAAATTTTGAATTGGCCGGAGGAACAGGGGTGAAAAAGCCGACTGAGCGAGTGTGGTTTCTCGCGCTGTGCGTGGAGTTATACAAACACGCTAAGGGAATGAGCGGGCGCGAAGCGTTTGACTTTCTTTGCAGGGCGGGCGCGGTTGATTATCTCACCGACTGCGCCGACGCGCTTCACGCAACCGGACACTTGTATATCATCGAGAGCATCGACGAGTATTTGGCCGCGCACGGGCAACGCGCGCCCGCCGCTGTGGAATGAGGCGCACGGCGCGGATAGCCGGGAAAATAGGCCCCGTTGACGCTACGCGCTACGCCGGCGCCGGCGCCGACGTTGCCGCCGCGAGCTTTGCGCGCAGGGCGGCCCTGAGCGGGCTCAGCTCGTCCTCGGAGCTGATCGGCATTTCCCCGCGCCCCAAAATCGCATCGACCAGCATGTCAAAATAGGAAGGCGCGCCTTGCCCTTGCCGCGCGCGAATCTCCCCGCAGTCCGCGTCGCCGACTACCAGCCTCGTGCGCCTGCCGCCGTCGGCCGACTCCGCGAAGCCCTTCGTCCCGAACACGCGCAGATGGTCGTTCCCCCACTCGCCGTGCCCGCGCTGGTTGAGATAGTTGGCTATAATGCTCGCCAGCCCGCCGTTGTCGAGCCTTGCGGAGATATTGGCCGCCATCCTCAGCCCGCCGCCGGGCGCCGGGTTGCCGAGGGACGTCTCAAAGGCCGAAATCTCCGCTATCTTCCTCCCGGCCACGTGCTCGACCAGGCGCAGGGCGTGAATCCCGACCTGCAAGAGCAGGCCGCCGTCCGCGGCCTCGTCCTGCGGGCGCCCGCTGTGGTACGGGTAGGATTTTTGGACGAGGACCTGCACGACGTCGCCGATCCGCCCGGAGGCGACGATCTCGCGCATCGACAGGTACGGCTCCTCGAAGGCGGTTCCGGCCATCTCCCGGAAGATCAGCCCCGCGCGCGACGCCGCCGCCAGCACGGCGTCCAGATCCCCTTCCGACATGGCGCAGGGCTTTTCCGCGTACACGTGCTTCCCGGCCTCCAGGCAGGCTATGGCGTGGGCGGCCTGCTCGGCCCTCACGGGCGAGCACAGGCTTACGAGGCCGATCTCGCCGTCCCCCAGCATTTCATCGAGGCTCGCGCAGAGCCTCGCGCCCTCCGGCGGCGCCGACGAAAAGCCCGCCACGGCGACCAGCCGCGCCTTCCCGTGGCCTTTCAGCAGATTCTGGATCTGGTGGCCGTTGTCGCCGTAAAGCCCTACTCCAAGCATGCTGCGCCTCCCGTCTTTTGGGCGCGCCGCATGGCCTCGACAATCCTGACGCCGCACACAATCCGCGCGTCGTACTCAGCCGCGCCGCCCGGCAGGACA
>JAISFK010000252.1 GCA_031263625.1 Clostridiales bacterium | reverse complement strand
CTTTGCCGGCTGTACGGCGGCGGGCGGCTGGGCGACGACATGCGCCGGGACATGGGCTTTTTGGCGGCGGCCCCGCTGGAGCGCCTCGCGCCCCCCGCGCTGCTGCTGTACGGCAACCGATCCCCGAACATCGAGGCGGGGCGCGGCCTGGCGCGCCGCATTCCGGGCGCGGCGCTCAAAATCGGCAGGGGGAACCACAACCTGCCCGTCCAGAGCGGCGCATGGGTCGGCAGGCGGCTGCTACGGTTTTTTTCCTCCCAGGCGCCCATGGCATAGGCATAGGCGCCGGCCGCGGCTTTTCGCGCCCCAGGCGCCAAGCCCAGCATATCTTTCAAGGGGGGCTATTCATGAAATACAAGGCGGAAATTTTCGACATATGGCAAAACCTGTGGAAGACCGTCTATGAGCCGCTGATACGCTGCCGCATCGATTTTGCGGGCCGCGTCGATCTGCGCGTCCTCAAGCGGGCCGTCGATCTGTCGATCCAAACTATCCCGCTCATGGCCTGCTGCTTTAGCGATTCGCGGAATCGGCCGCGCTGGGTGGAGAAGAATTTTACGAGCGAGGACATGGTGCGGGTATTTGAAGCGGATGGCGCCGACGACGCGGACGAGCAGGCCGCGCGCCTTTTTTCCGCGGATTTTGACGCGTCAAAAGAGCCCCAGCTGAAAATTTTGCTTGTCCGGCGCGCGCGCGGGGATTCCATTTGCGCGATTGTCAGCCATATAGTCTGCGACGGCGTCGGGGTCAAGGAATATCTGTACCTGCTGGCCGGCCTTTACGCGGCGCTGGAAGCCGGCGGGCCCGTTTCGATCCCCCCATTCCTCCCGCGGGGGCTTCAGCCGCTTTTCAAAGGCGTGAAGCTGGGAGAAAAAATGCGCATGCTGCGCTCCAAGCACGAAACGCATGGCTTCGCCAACAACAAAGAGCAGCAGGGCGCCGGCTTCGACAAAAACAGCCGCGAGCCCCGCATGGAAACGCGGCGCGTGTCCGGGGAGGATTTCGAGGCGCTGAAAAGCCGCGCGAAAACAAGCGGCGCCACCGTCAACGATATTTTGATGGCGCTGTATGCCAGGGCGTTTTGCAAGAATGCCGGCGCCGAAAAAATCATGCTGCCCTCCACCATGGACTTGCGAAAGTTCATGCCGGCTGGCGAAAGCTTCGGCATAGGCAACTGCGCGGGCATCTGCATGTGCCATATCTCCGTCCGGGCGGGCGACTCGCTGGCGGACACGCTGAGCCAGGTTTCCGGGCAAATGCGGCGGCACAAGGCCGGCAACGCCATTCTCAAATCCGTCCTTTTGTGGGGCCTGGCAGTCCGTTTTTTGCCATACGCCTCGTTAAAGCGCAATTTCACGAAGATCGTCGCGATGCCCCTGATCAACTATACGAACATTGGGATTATCGATCGGGACTTGCTGCGCTTTGGCAATTTGCCCGTCGAAAACGCGTACATGGCATCTCCGGTCAAACCCGGCCCCTATCTGCAAATCACCGCGTCAACCTACGATGGCCGCTGCACTCTGAGCTGCAATTTTTTTGGCTCCGGCGCCGACGCAAAATGGGCAAACGCGCTTTTGGACGACATGCTCGCGGAAATTGCCGCGCTTTCATGACGCCGCCGCCCCGCCATGTCGAGCACGAGCATGGCATAAGAGAGCGCATGCCGCTTGGAAGCATGCGCTGCCTTTGCGCACAGCGGTTGCAACCCTCGGTTGCGGCAGTTGCAAAAGTTTGGCTTAATGTTTAGCTTTTATGTTTCCGGCTACATGGCGCGTGGTATATTATGAGCAGAATAATGTCGGCGTTATTCATGGAATTGTCAATATTATCGCAATTTCAAGATTTAAATGGGGGGAATTTATCATGAAAAAGGACTTTGGGACGAAGCGCCGCGCTATTGCGCTCGCCATGTGCGCCGCGCTGCTGTTCGCGAGCTTCGCGGGCTGCGCCGGCGCGAACGGGGGCGGGGCCGCATCGCCCGCGGGCGGCGGCACTGCGGATGGCGGCGCGGCCGCCCCGGCGGGCGAGAACGTGACGCTCCGCGTGTGGGGGCCGCAGGAGGAGCAGGCGCTGCTCAAGGAGATGTGCGAGGCTTTCGCGGCGGCGAACCCGGCCAACACGTACACGTTTGACTACGGCGTGGTGTCCGAGGCCGACGCGCGCACGCGCTACAGCGAGGACCCCGCGGCGGCCGCGGACGTGTTCATGTTCTCCAACGACCACCTGCGCGATCTCGTGAACGCGCAGTCGCTCTACGAGATCACGCGGAACAAGGCCGACATCGCGGCGCGCAACGTGGAGAGCTCCGTGGAGGCGGCGAGCATCGGCGACAGCCTGTACGGATACCCGATGACGGCCGACAACGGCTACTTCATGTACTACGACAAGAGCGTGTTCTCCGAGTCGGACACGGAATCGCTCGACCAGATGCTGAAAGTCGCGAACGACAAGGGCAAGAAGGTGTACATGGACGTGCCGAACGGCTGGTACATCGTGTCCTTCTTTCTGGCGGCCGGCTGCTCGCTCTCGCTCGACGGCGACAAGCAGGTCTGCGACTTCAACAGCCCGGCCGGGCTCGCGGCCGCGGAGGCCATAAAGGCGTTCACGGCGGATCCGGCATACGTGGGCGGCGACGGCACCGTGCTGACGGGCGGCATGGGCTCGTCCATAGCGGCGGGCGTGTCCGGGATATGGGACGCGGCGGCCATCAAGGAGCGGCTGGGCGACAACTACGCCGCGACCAAGCTGCCGGCCGCGACGATCGGCGGCGAGCAGAAGCAGCTGGGCTCGTTCGGCGGCTACAAGCTCGTGGGCGTGAACAGCCTGACGAATGCGCCCGTCCACGCGATGGATCTGGCGGACTGGCTGACAAACGAGCAGAACCAGCTGACGCGCTTTGAAAAGCGCGAATACGGCCCGTCCAACATAAGCGCCGCCCAGAGCGACGCGGTCAAGGCGAACGTGGCGCTGTCGGCGCTGGCGGCGCAGAGCCAGTTCGCGGAGCCGCAGAACGACGTTCTGGCCGGGTTCTGGAATCCGGCCGAGGCGTTCGGCCGCACCATGGACTCGAAGGACTATTCCAAATCGCTGCAGGAGCTTTTGGACAACATGGTCGCGCAGATTACGGCCTGATCCCGCGCCGCGCCGCCCGCGAGCTTGCCGGCCGGCGGCTCGCGGGCGGCGCGGGCGGGCGCGCAGGCCGCCGAAGCAAATACCCAAAAATGAATGGGGGCTTGTTTTATGGGTGAGGAAAAGAAAGGGGCAGCAGGAAGCAGCGGCAACAGCGAAAATAGCGGCATAGGCAAGAATGGCGGCAACAGCGGCAGCGGCAAGAATAGCGGCAGCGGCGGCAACGGCAGGAGCGGCGGCAAAGGCGGCAAAGACGGCGGCAACGGCGGCATGCTGCGCGCCGCCGCGTCCGGCGCGCGCTCCTTCGCGAGAGCCGTCGCGGGCGGCCTCTCCGAAACAGGGCGCGCCTTCGCGAAAGGCGACGCCTTCACGCGGCTGAGCTTCCTCGTCATGGGCTCCGGCTGCTGCGCCCGCGCGCAGTTCGTGAAGGGGATGCTGTACTTTGCGTCGGAGCTGGCCTATTTCGCGTACATGATCTCATTCGGCCTGTTCTACCTGTCGAGGTTCGGCACGCTCGGAACCAGCACGTTCAACAGGGTGTGGGACGAGGCCAATCAGATCTACATCAACGTTCAGGGCGACAACTCCATGCTCATACTGCTGTACGGCGTGCTGACCATCTTCGTCACCGTGCTGTTCGTGTTCCTGTACCTCGCCAACACGCGCACGGCCTACAGGCTGCAGCGCATGGCCGCCGAGGGGCGCAGGCCGCCGTCGTTCCTGAGCGAGCTGAAGGCCCTGGCGGACAGCCGCCTGCACGTCACGCTGCTCGGGCTGCCGGCCGTCGGCGTCATGGCATTCACGGTGCTGCCGCTCGTGTTCATGATACTCATAGCGTTCACGAACTTCGACCGCGCCCACCAGCCGCCGGGCAACCTGTTCACGTGGGTCGGGCTGCAGAACTTCCGCGACGTGTTCTGGGACGAGCCGCTCAAGTCCGCGACGTTTTTCGGCATGCTGGGCTGGACGCTGATATGGGCCGTGTTCGCGACGTTCCTGAACTATATCTTCGGCATGGTCGTCGCGCTCATGATCAACAAAAAGAGCATAAAGCTGAAAGGGATGTGGCGCTTCTGCTTCGTGCTGTCCATCGCCGTGCCCGCGTTCGTCACGCTGCTGCTCATGCGCCAGATCCTCGACGACCAGGGCGTCGTCAACGTGTTCCTGCAAAACGTGCTGCGCGCGACGGGCGCGCCCGTCCGATTCCTCAACGACGCGTTCCTGGCGAAGATCGTCGTCATCGTCGTGAACCTGTGGATCGGCATACCGTACACGATGCTGATCACGTCGGGCATCCTCATGAACATCCCGGCGGATCTGTACGAGGCTGCGCGCATAGACGGCGCGAGGCCCATAAGGCAGTTCGTGTCCATCACGATGCCGTACATGCTGTTCGTGACGACGCCGTACCTCATCACGCAGTTCATCGGCAACATCAACAACTTCAACGCCATATACTTCCTGACGGGGGGCGGCCCCAACACGCTGGACTACTACCAGGGCGGCAAGACCGACCTGCTCGTGACGTGGCTGTACAAGCTGACTGTGAACCAGCAGGACTATAACCTCGCGTCCACGATAGGCATACTGATATTCGTCGTGTGCGCCTTCGTCTCGCTCGTCACGTTCAACCTCACGTCCTCGGCCAAAAAGGAGGAAACGTTCTCATGATGAACAGCATGAAACTGCGCGCGCGCCTCGCGGACGGCGTGATCTACGCCATACTGTCCGTGCTGTCGATCATCTGGCTCCTGCCGATCGCCTACCTGGTGCTCATGTCGTTCAAGGCGGAGAAGGGGCCGTACCTCGACGGCTACATATTCCCCAAGGGCTACACGCTCGGCAACTACACGGGGCTGTTCACGAACACGGAGCTGTTCAGCTACCCGCGCTGGTTCATGAACACGCTGTTCGTGTCGATCCTGAGCTGCGTCATATCGACGGCGTTCGTGCTGATGGTGGCCTACGCGCTGTCGCGGCTGCGCTTCGCGGCGCGGCGCCCGATCATGAACGTGGCGCTCGTGCTCGGCATGTTCCCCGGGTTCATGTCCGTCATAGCGATATACCACCTGCTGAAGGCCATCGGCCTGGACAAGTCGCTGGCGGCGCTCGTGCTCGTGTACGCCGGCGGCGCCGGCCTGGGCTACTACATCACGAAGGGCTTCTTCGACACGATCCCGCGCGCGCTGGACGAGGCGGCCACGCTGGACGGCGCGACGCGGTGGGAGATATTCTACAAGCTGACGCTGCCGATGTCCGGCCCGATCATCACATACGCGGTGCTGACCTCGTTCATGGCGCCGTGGGTGGACTTCATACTCGCGAGCGTCATAATGAAGGACAACTACCAGAACTACACGATCGCGCTGGGGCTGTTCCGCATGCTGGAGCGCGAGAACATTTACAGCTACTTCACGTCGTTCTGCGCGGGCGCGGTGCTGGTCGCGATACCGATATCGATACTGTTCATGCTCATGCAGAAGAACTACGTCGAGGGCGTCACGGGCGGCGCCGTGAAAGGCTGAGCCGGCGTGGGCGGGCGCTCCGGGGGGAAGCCGGGCGCGGGGGCGGCGATGGCTCAGTCTGAAAGCGCGGCGGGCGCGGCGGGGGC
>JAISFK010000205.1 GCA_031263625.1 Clostridiales bacterium | reverse complement strand
TGCTCGCCTTCGCGGTCTCCCAGACCAAGCTGAGAGAGAAGGGCTTCTACCGCACCGTGTTCTTCTTTCCCAGCGTCGTGTCCATGACGGTGATCGGCATCATCTGGTCCTTCGTGTTTCATCCCAACATGGGCATCCTGAACACGCTGCTGAACGGGCTGGGGCTGGGCGCGCTGGCGCGCCCGTGGGTCGGCGACTCATCCACGGCGCTGTGGACGGTGGCCGCGGCCCTCGTCTGGCAGGCGGCCGGCTACTACATGGTGATGCACATCGCGGCCATGGACGGCATTTCGCCCGAAATTTACGAGGCGGCCACCGTTGACGGGGCCGGGCCCGTGCGCAAGCTGTTTTTGATCACCCTGCCGCTCATATGGGACATTCTGGGCATCACCTTCGTGCTCGCCCTGTCCGGGACGCTGAACAACAGCTTCGTCCTGTCGCGGATGCTCACGGACGGCGGGCCGAACGGCGCGTCAACGGTGCTTTTGCAGTACATTTACAGGCAGGGCGTCCGGAGCGGCAACTACGGCTACGCCATGTCCATGACCGTATTCACGCTGACGCTGGCAGTCCTCCTGTCGCTGCTTTCGCGCAGGATGACGGAGAGACGGGAGGCGGGGTAAAAAACGATGAAGACCAACGCGCAGGCAAAGAGAGCCGCCGCCGCCGCGAACTGGGCCGCCCGGATCGCGCTTATGTGCGTGACCGTAGTCGCCCTTTACCCGGTGGCGTGGAACGCCTATTCGTCCTTCAAGACCAGCGCGGAATTCCTCGGCAACCCGTTTTCGCTGCCTGGCGGCCTTGAATGGGGCAACTACGCGCGGGCGTTTGAAAAATCCCACCTCGCGGGCAACTTCCTGAACTCCATTTACGTGACGCTGCTGTCCGTCGCGATCCTCGCCGCCTGCGCGATACCGTGCGCCTACTGCCTTGCCCGGTTCAGGTTCTTTGCGTCGAAGTCCATCGCGGCAATGTTCATGGCCGCGATCTTCATAAGGGCCGACTATATCATGATACCGCTGTTTTTGCAGATGAACGATCTGGGGCTTCTGGACAAGCTGACGCCTCTGGCGCTGCTGTACGCCGTGGCGCAGTTCCCATTTTCCATATTTCTGCTGATGGGCTTCATAAAAACCATACCGCGGGAATACGAGGAGGCCGCCAGAATGGACGGCTGCGGGAATTTTGGCATCCTGATCCGGATCGTCGCGCCGATGGCGAAGCCCGGCATCGTGACGGTGTGCATGCTGGCGGCCATGGCCGCGTGGAACGAGTTTGTCATCGCGCTGGTCATGGTGACGGACCCGCTGAAGCAGACCATACCCGTTGGGCTGGCCAACCTGTACGAGCAGCAGCGCTACGCCACCGACTGGGGGGCGCTGTTCGCGGCGCTCATGCTGGTGCTCGCGCCGACGATCGCGCTCTACGCCGTCGGCCAGAAATATTTGATACAGGGGATAAACGTCGGGGGCGTGAAAGGGTGAACGCGCCCTCGGCCCCGCGGGAAAGGGTTTGAATGAATATTGCGGAGCAGGACGGGCAGCCGGGCGGGCGGCCCGCGAAGGACGGCCAGCCGGGCGGGCTTGCGCGCGGGCGCGGGCGCCTTACAATTCCTACTGACGTTGACGTCGTGCCGCAGACGCTTGAGCTGATCGAGCGCTGGGGCGCGGACGCCGTGCGCGACGCGGACGGCACGGCGTTTCCCGACGCGCTGCGCGGCATAGGCGCGAAGATTTACGCCACATATTACACGACGCGCAGGGACAACGCGTGGGCGCTGGCGAATCCCGACGAGGTGCAGCAGTGCTACGTCATGACGGGATTTCACGCCGCCGTCGGCGGCCCGCTCCAGATTCCGCTCATGCGGGGCATCTCGCGGGAGCTGATGGCGCCGAACGACAGGGACGACATAGGCCGCTGGTGGGAAGTCGTGGACCGCACGACGGGAGAGGCACTGCCCGCCGCCGCCTGGCGCTGGGACGGCGGGACGGGTTCCGTGGTCATTGAGGAGCCTGCGCCCTTCCACGAGTACACCGTGAGCTTTCTGGCGTACCTCATGTGGGACCCGGTGCACATGTACAACGCCGTCGTGAACGGCTGGAAGGATTTCGAGCGCCAGATGACCTTCGACGCGCGCCAGCCGAAGACGCGCGCCTATTCCATGGAGCGGCTGCGCCGCTATATCAAGGCGAACCCCCATGTGGACGTGCTGCGCTTCACCACGTTTTTTCACCAGTTCACGCTGATTTTTGACGAGCTGAGGCGGGAAAAGTACGTGGACTGGTACGGGTACTCGGCCAGCGTGAGCCCTTACGTGCTGGAACGGTTCGAGCGGGAGGCGGGGTATCCATTCCGGCCGGAGCACATCATCGATCAGGGCTACCACAACAACCAGTACCGCGTCCCGTCGCGCCAGTACCTGGATTTCATGGCGTTCCAGCGCAGGGAGGTGGCGGCGCTGGCGAAGGAGATGGTCGGCATCGCCCACGAGCACGGCAAAGAGGCCATGATGTTCCTCGGCGACCACTGGATCGGCACCGAGCCCTACATGGACGAGTTTGCCGGCATCGGGCTGGACGCCGTGGTAGGCTCCGTCGGCAACGGCGCGACGCTGCGCCTGCTCAGCGACATTCGCGGCGTCCGCTACACCGAAGGGCGCTTTCTGCCCTACTTTTTCCCGGACACATTCCGCGAGGGTGGAAACCCCGTGGCCGAGGCGCGGGCCAACTGGCTCGCGGCGCGCCGCGCCATGCTGCGCAGCCCGGTGGACCGAATCGGATACGGCGGCTATTTGAAGCTGGCCTGCGAATTTCCGGATTTTTTGGCCTATGCGGAAAAGACGGCGCGGGAATTCCGGGAACTGTACGAGAACGCGCGGGGCGGCGCGCCCTGGTGCGCGAAGACCGTCGCCATTTTGAACTGCTGGGGCCGGCAGCGTAGCTGGGGCTGCCACATGGTTCACCACGCGCTGTACCAGAAGCAGAACTACAGCTATGCCGGCGTGATCGAGGCCCTCTCCGGCGCGGCTTTCGACGTGCGCTTCATCTCCTTTGACGACTTGCTGGAGCGGGGGCGGGTGCCGGAGGGCATAGACGTGATCATCAACGTCGGCGGCGCGGACACCGCCCACACGGGCGGGGCCTGCTGGGAAAACCCCGGCGTCGGCGCGGCGCTGCGGCGTTTTGTCCACGGGGGCGGGGGCTTTATCGGCGTGGGGCAGCCCAGCGGGCATCAGCATCAGGGGCGCTTCTTTCAGATGTCCGGCGTCATGGGCGTGGAGAAGGAGACGGGCTTCACGCTGGGCTTTGACAAATACAACTGGGAGGAGAAGCCGCATTTCATCACGGCGGAGTGGCCGGGCGCATCGGAGTGGCCGGGCGAAGCGGGCGGCGGCGCACTGGGAAGCGGCGCGGCGGAATGGCCGGGCGCGGCAGGCGGCGGCGCTGAGGAGCGCGTGGGCGCAACGGGAAACGGCGCGGCGGAGGGGCTGGGCGCACCGGAGTGCTTGGGCGAGCCGGATGGCGGCGAGGCAGAGGGGCCGTGTGCGCCGGACGGCGGCGAGGCGCCGGACTTCGGCGAGGGCGAGCGCGGCGTATACGCGCTGGAGGGCGCGGACGTGCTGGTTCAGCGCGGGCGCGAGGTGCAGCTGGCGGCGAACGCATACGGCGGCGGGCGCGGCGTCTATATCAGCGGCCTGCCATACAGCTTCGCGAACGCGCGCCTGCTGTACCGGGCGATCCTGTGGGCCGCCGGCGGCGAGGGCGGCCTTGAGCGCTGGTTTTCCACGAACTGCCGGACGGAGGCGAACGCCTACCGGAGGAAGGACGGCGGATGGCTGTACTGCGCGGTCAACAACACGGACAGGCCCCAGCGCACGACGGTTTACAGGGGGGACGGCTCGTCCTTTGAGCTGGCGCTTGGCCCGGAGGAGATCAGATGGTACGGCGGGCACGGCGGCGAGGAACAGCCGAGTAACAGCCGAGAAATAGGCGAGGAACTAGGCGAGGAATAGCCGCAAACTATACTCGTGTTCGATTGGGAATTCCGACCGCAATTTGCGGTCGGACAGAGGAAACGAGTATTACTGACTCGCGTTTATGGTAAATTCAAATGCTCGTCAGTATAAAAATTAATAGCATAAAAGAATTGAAATTTGGACAGCCTTTTTGTATAGTAGGAAGCGCGATGCGCCGCTATGCTTGTTTGCAGTGAATAAGCTTTCCGTCAACGGAGTCAGCGGAGTCAACGAAGTCAGCGGAGCCGGCTGGCGGCATGAAAGCGTTTCCTGGCGGGCGTTCGGGAACCGCGCGAGGGAGGGGCACGGATGAGCATGCGGCGCTACGATAGCAAGGAATACTCCTGCGGCGCGACCAATCTCAAGCTTTTGTACATCACGATGTCCAAATACGACAACGACTGGTGCAGCATCATGCATTCCCACCAATGCATAGAGCTGTTCTACGTGGTTTCGGGCTACGGCGAGTTCCGCGTCGAGGAACTGCGGCTGCCGGTGAGCGCCAACGACGCCGTCGTGATCAACCCCAACGTCGAGCACACCGAAATAGGCTTGCCGCAGCTGCCGCTGGAATACATCGTGCTGGGGGTTGAGGGCGGCGAGCTGCTGCTATCGGACAACGAGGATTCGCGATACTGCGCGTTCAACTGCGGCCAGATCGGCAAGGACGTCCTGTTCTACCTGCGGGCGATGCTCGACGAAATGAGGCTGTGCGGCGAATACCACCAGTCGGTGACGCACAATCTGCTGGAAGTGCTTTTTCTCATACTCATACGCCACAAGTCCGCGTCCCTGGTTTTGCGCCCGACGCCGAAGCAGCAGCGCGAGTGCATACATGTCAAAAGATACATCGACGACCATTTCAAGGAGAAAATAACGCTGGAGCAGCTCGCGAAGCTGGTCCATCTCAACAAATTTCATCTGGCGCACATTTTTCGCAAGGAATACGGCGTCTCGCCCATCAGCTACCTCAACGTGAAAAGGATCGAGGAGAGCCGGTTCCTGCTCTCCGACACCAACCACAGCGTGAGCCAGATCGCCAACGTGCTCGGCTTCTCGTCGCCAAACTATTTTTCCCAGTGCTTCGCGAAGATGGCGGGCATGAGCCCCACAAAGTACCGCATGAAACTGCCAGCCTCCCAAAAAATGTCGTAATGCCAAGGCGGCTGCCAAAAACAGCGATATGGCGAGCAATACAGAGATATTTGCCGCCGCAGTCGAAATTTTGCCCGATTTCGGCGAGCATTGGGCGAATTTCGGGCGCAAAGGCGTTTGAAAAATAAAAACCATTTATGTATTATAATGATTAGCACTCGACCTGAGTGAGTGCTAACAAAACTGGAACACATTATCTTTTAGGAGGTAGACTAATGAAGATAGCTCCATTAGGCGAGAGGGTTGTCATCAAAATGCGGGAAAGCGACGAAATGACGAAGAGCGGCATCGTCCTTCCGGGAAGCGCCAAGGAAAAGCCCCAGATCGCCGAAGTCGTGGAAGTCGGCCCCGGCGGGCTGGTTGACGGCAAGGAAGTCAAGATGGTGGTCAAGGTCGGCGACAAGGTTCTGATCAGCAAGTACGCGGGCACGGAGTTCAAGCTCGACGGCGACGAGTACACCATCCTGAGCCAGTCCGACATACTGGCGGTCGTGAGCGAGGCCGGCTGAGCGGGCCAGGCCGGCCGCGCGCAGGGGGCGGGCGCCGGGCGCGGCGGGCAAGTCCGGGCCGGGCGCGGCCGGCGGCGAGAGCCGCGCGGCGCATGGCGGCGGGGAAGCATCGAGGCCGCCAATCACAATAACGCGCGAACACGCGCGAATCAGTGCGAATTAGGAGGGTATGGTTGAATGGCAAAGGAAATTATCTATGGCGAGGAAGCCAGGCGCAAGCTGGAAAAAGGGGTTAACCACCTCGCGGACACCGTGAAGATAACGCTCGGCCCCAAGGGCAGGAACGTCGTCCTGGACAAGAAGTTCGGGTCGCCGCTGATCACGAACGACGGCGTGACGATCGCGAAGGAGATCGAGCTTGAGGACAAATTCGAGAGCATGGGCGCGCAGCTCGTGAAGGAAGTCGCGACCAAGACGAACGACGTGGCCGGCGACGGCACGACCACCGCCACGCTGCTGGCGCAGGCGATCATCCGCGAGGGCCTGAAGAACGTCGCGGCGGGCGCGAACCCGATGATCTTAAAACGCGGCATTAACGGGGCGGCCGAGGTCGCGGTGGCGGAACTGAAGAAGGGCGCGACTGCGGTGAATTCCAAAGAGAAAATCGCGCAGGTCGGCGCGGTATCGTCGAGCGATCAGCAGATCGGCGATATGATCGC
>JAISFK010000091.1 GCA_031263625.1 Clostridiales bacterium | reverse complement strand
CAGGGCGGCGACGGGCGCCACCGCGTCGAGGCGAGCCTGGACGCCCCCGTGTCGTCGCTGGGGGCCGCGTCGTCCTTTTTCGCGCCCGGCCGGCTCACCGCGGTCGCCTCGTGGGAGCTCTCGCGGCAGGGCGGCAGCGACAGCGCGCGGCTGATCGCGGGGACGCGCGCCCCCGACGGCGGCATAACGCCGAGCCTGGAGCTTCTGCTGGAGGCGTCCGAGCAGGGCGGCGGCAGCGGTAGCGGGGGCGGTGGAGGCAGCGGTGGCAACGGCGGCGGCAGCTATGTGCTGGCGGCGGAGCTGGGCCTGTACGATTCGGCGCGGCGGCAGGCCGGCGCCGGGGAGAGCGCGGGCGCCGCCGGCGAAAGCGCCGGTGAAAACGCCGATGGAAGCGCGGGAAGCGGCGCAGGGGGAGGCGCGGGCGGCCTGCCGGCGGGCAGCCGGCTCACGGGCGGCGCCGAGCCGATGCTCGCGCTGTCCGCCGAGGCGACCGTGACATTCGGCCCGGTGAGCGTGCCGAATCTGGCGGACGCGGAGCTGGCCTACGGCGGCGCGGGCGGGGCGGCCCAGACGGGCGGCAACGGCGGCGCGGATGGCACGGGCGGCGCGGCGGGCGGCAATGCAGGGGAAAGCGGCGCGGCCCCCGCATCCGGCACGGCGTACCTGACCGCCGAGTCGTTTTCCGACGGCACGGCCGAAGCGCTGATGGCGGATGTGCAGAACGGCCTCATGGGCTTCGCGTTCTCCAACCTCCAGCTCTTTTCCCAGTACATCAACCTGCAAGACCTGTATTAAAGCGGGCTCTTAAAGCGCCTGAATACTGATTTGCGGACTGTGACATATGCGGCTATTCCGGCTTGGCCTGAAAAATCATATCCACTCGTGGCGCGCGTTTGCGCTGTGGGCGCTGCTCCCGCTGCTGCTGATCGCGGCCGGGGCTTTGGCGCTCGCGTCCGCCTTGGCCGGCAGCCCGCTGACGGACAGGCTTTCCGTCGTTTTTTGCGATCTCGAGGGCTCGCCGTACTTCGACATATTCATGAACATGGCGCTGGCGGACGAGTCGGTGAGCAAGACCGTCGCCATCCGGGAGCTCGGGTACGACGACGCGATCGCCGCGCTTGAGGCCGGGCGGGCCGACGCGGTGGCGGTGTTTCCAGAAACGTTCATCCGGGACATGATGGACGGCATCAACCAGCCCGTGACGGTGCTGTTCAGGGACGCCGGCACGATGGACGCCGTCCTGATCAAGGAGTTCGTGTCGAGCGCCGCGAACGAGATATCCGCGACGCAGAGCGCCATAAACACGGCCTGGCGCTTCAGGCTGCTGGCCGCCCCGGAGGGCGCCGCCCCGGCAGGCGGCTCGTTTGCGGATCTCGTCATAAAGTACGCGCTCAAGGCGTTCTCGCGCAAGGTCATATACTCCTACCGCAGCATCTCGTCGGGGTTCGGCGTCAGCCCGCTTTCGTTTTACCTCTCGTCCTTCCTCGCCTGCTACATATTTTTCGGCTCGGCGCTGGGCATAAAGGGCATCATCGCGGACAGGGGGCGGCTGATACCGGATCGGCTCGCGGCGTCCGGGCTGGGGCCCGCCGCCGTGTCGCTCTGCTATTTCGCGCCGCTGCTGTGCTCGTCGTTCGCCGGCGCTGCGGTGGCGGCGCTGGGCGTCTTTGCCGTCTTTGCGTCGGGCGGCGCCGCCCTGGGCTTTGCCTCCAAGCTGCTGGGCGGGCTCGGCGGCGCTGCGGGAGCGGCCGGCCCGCTCGGAGCGTCCGGAGCGCCTGGCTCGCCCGCCGCAGGCGCGGCGGCAGGCGGCGGCGGGCAGCCGGCATTTGACGCGGGCGCGCTGCTCGGCGGCGCCAGCGTGTCGGCGGAGAGCCTTCTCGCATGCCTTGCCGCGATCTTTTGCCTGTGCCTGTTCGCGGCGGCGCTCTCGCTGTTTCTCGGCCAGGCGTTCCGCAGCTCTTCCGGCGCGCGCTTCTTCGTCGTCACGTCCGGCGCCGTGATGGCCGTTCTGGGCGGGACGCTGATACCGTACCCCTATCTGCCGGATTTTTTCCAGACGGCCGGCCGAGCCTCGTACAGCCTGTGGGCGCAGAGGCTGATATCGTCGGCTCTCTTCGAGGGCAGGTTGTTGCCCGTGCCGGCGGCGGCGTTTGCATTGCTGGCGTGCCTGCTGTTTTTCGCGTCGGCCGCCATCTTCCGCATGCGCGCCGAGCGCGCGGGCGGCGCCGCCGCCGCTAGGGAAGTCGGGCCGGCGCGGGCGGGCGGCGCGGGCGCGGCCGCCGCTCCGGGCGCCCCGGCGCCGGCCCGCTTCGCGGGGGCGCTGCCGCGCTTTTTCGCCATGCTTGCCACAAGGCTGAAAACCCTCCTGCGCTTCCGGCTCAACTTCGCCATGCTCGTTTTGATGCCCATTCTGGCCGCGGCGTGCGCGTGGTCCATGATCAATTTCTATTTTGAGGGCGGCAAGAGCATACCCGTCGGTATTTTGGATTTTGACGGCACGGAGTTCTCCAGCACCGTGATCGGGCGGTTCGGGCAGAACGAATCCGTCGATGCGCGGCTGCTGTTCCAGGCTCAGGCGCCAAGCGACGGCCAGGCCGCCCCCGGCAGTTACGCTGCCGCAGGAGCCGCAATCGGCGCGGGCCGGATAGCTGCGGTTGGCGCCGCAGGAGCCGCAGCCGGCGCGGGCCAGATAGCTGCGGTTGGCGGCGCGGGCGGTGCGGGCGGCGCGGCTGCATCCTCCTCCGACAGCTCGCCTGCGGCAGGCAGTCCGAATGTCGCAGGAGCCGCAACCGGCGCGGGCGGCGAGTGGGGCGGCGACGGCCTGACGCGCGACGCCGCTTTGAGCCGCGCCGAGCTGTTGGTGGGGAACGGGACGTATGAGGCCGTGATCGTCGTATACGAAGGGTTTTCCGACAGGCTGAAGCGCTCCGAGCCCGACGGCCTGCTGCAGATCATGTGCGCGCCGGCCGGCATGACGCGCGGGTTTGTGACGGAGCTTTTCATCTCGCAGGTGTCGAGGATATACTTTAACTGCACGGCAGCCGCCGACACTGTCGCGGAGCGCTCCGCGGCGGCAAAGGCGGGAGGGGCCGAGCTTTCGGAGGCGGAAAGGCTCGCGCTTTTCGACGACGCCTATGCGTATTCCGATGCGTTCTGGTATCCGGCGCCCCTAATGACGGTCAACTTTGAATCGCTGGCCAGCGTAGCCGGAGCAAC
>JAISFK010000059.1 GCA_031263625.1 Clostridiales bacterium | reverse complement strand
CGCGTCCCGCTTGAATTCGCGCTATTTTCGGCTACCATGTTTTGAGCTTTCTGAAAGTCAGAATCATCGAAGAAACCATAAATAAGTCCCGTGCCAATCATATTCATCTGGTGGTTGCTGTGCAATTGCGCACTGACGTTGATGGAGCAATGCCTTCCGATTGAACGGCAGTGCATTCTTACGCTCTGGATAGCCAAAGGGATGCAACTTCCCTTTCCTATCGTCGTTCTGCCAACTTCAATGTCCGTTGGAAAAATATCGTACCGATTTTTGAAACAGTCATAAAAGTCCGCATTTTCCGCAAAGCCAAGCTCGCGCAGGGCGCCGCGTATTTCCGAAAACTGGGCGCTCGCCAGTATGACGACAAAATGGCGAGAACTGTCAATAGGCGCTTTGCCGCCGATGCCGCTTGCTCCCACACACGATGCCGGGGCGGGGCGCACGTCCCGGCCCAAAAACTTCTGTCCCTGTTGCGCGTCTTTTGAAAGATAAAACGAGATCGGCGCGTCGCGCGAAACGCGCCCGCTCATGAAAGCCGAAAGGCCGCCCGTTCCCCACGCCACGAGCTCGCGCCCGTTCAAATTGCTTTTTATGATTTCGTCATATTCCCAGTTCATAAACAGCCCTCCTTTAATCGGCCATGGGCCAAGTTGCCGCATCCTGCCGGAGCAGCTTTTCAGCGGGTGCGCAAGCATGTCAGGCTTGCTGAAGCTCGTGATTGCTGTCCGCCATGTATTTTCTGAGCGCTTTCGCGTCAGAAGGGTTGAAAAATTCATATCCTACGGTAAGAGGAAGCCCTTGCTCCGCGCATTTTTTCGCAAAGAGCTGCGACATGCCCATGGTGTGCCGTGAACACGGATTGCCCCTCGCATTAGAGTTGTTGCTTAACACGACGTGCGCGTTTATTTCACGCGCAAAATCCAGGAAAGAGCCAATGTCTTTCTCGTTGTCGTTTTGCGTTTCAAGCATTATGTATTTCAGGTGGATGGCGTTGCGGCGCGGCGAACCAGCTCTGGCGAGTTCACCCGAGCTAATACCCCCCCCGGCCGCAATCGCGTATTTCCTCAAATTGTTCAGCACCGGCTCAAACATGTCGCGGCCCTTTATCGCCCTGAACGTTTCCCTTGTGCCGGCGTCAAGGCTCACCAGCAGGTGGCATTTTTCGGAAGCCAGAAGGTTCGCAAGGCTTTCTTTGTATATTGACGCGTTTGTAAAAACCGCAACGCGCAAATTCCTCTCAAAGCAGAAATTGAATATTTCGTCGCACATCGGCAGCGCGGCAGGCTCTCCGCAGGACAATTCGATGTTCGCGGTTTCGCTGTCGCAAACTTCGGAGAAATGCCTGATAATGCTAAGAACCTCCGCGCTTCTGCGCTCCGTGCGCGATTGGTCATAGGATGAAAACTGGCGGCAGTAGGAGCACCGAAAATTGCAGTAATCCAAATTATCGTCTGAGCTTATGTTCAGCACGACAGGCCTGGGCGGTCCGGCGCTGTAGTAATCCTCGCGCATATGCGGGCAGGCGTCGCACGCCGTGGGCCTGTTGTTTCTCATATTGTCCAGATGCTTCTCGCACAGGTGGAACCACTCGCTGAAGATCTGCTCCGCCATGCCATGACGGCTGGCTGTGATTCTATATTTTTTGTTTGCGCAACACAGTCCTACATCTTCGCCTACATTTACCATTCGGCCCAGCCAGTCGCAGCCTTTTCTCCATTCCACAGGGTCGGCAAATTTAATCCGTTCGGCGGGTATGCCTTGTCCTGAAAGATACTGTGTAGCGTCATGTAGCCTTCCGCGCCCAATCGTCAGGTAAACGTCGCAGTCTGGATAGCGCTCCATCGCGACGCGGAGCGGCAATATTTCATAGCCGGCAAGCCTGGTGTAGTGCTTGCCAGCGTCCCCGTCCGCGAAGCAGGCCGGCACAAGCCCGGCGCCTTCCCAAGCGGCCAGCCTGCTTTTTGCCTCCGAGCCGGCGCCGTAAAATACTATCGGGCGGTTTTCGCCGTGACTGCTGTTCATATAATTCGCTCCTAATCCTTTTCATTGGCGCGGCGGCTCATACAATCCGCGTCGTTGCCCCCGTTGCCCGCCATCGCCTCGACGGCGCCCAATGCCTCCATCGCCTTCTCGCCGGCGCAATTTCCTATGTAGGCCGGCATCAGCCGCTCTAGCCTGGCCGCCAGCGCGTCCCGCTCCTCCAGCATCGCCCTGAATGCGTCTGCGAGCTCGGTTCCGCCGGATATGCCCCCGACGTCGGCCACATAGCCGCCCATTTGCACGTCGTCGGCTATCCCCCGCGACTTGGGGGAATAGCTCACGGCGAGGGCCGGCACGCAGCTCGAGTAGGCCGCGATGGCCGCGTGCGTGCGGGCCGCGACGCACAGCCGCGACTTGCCGATTATCGTCTTGAGCTGCCCCGCCGACAGGTTGCCCGGCACGAGCCTCACGCGGCCGGAGCCGCGATCGTCGAGCGCGCGCAGCGCCTCGCGGTCATCATCGGCAGGCTGGACGACGTGCGGCACGAGCGCGACGCCCATGTCCGTCTCGCGCAGGATGAAGTCCAGCAGCGCCTGGTACGCGGGCAGTGCGCGCGGGTTCCGCCTGAAAACCAGCGGGCTGGCGTTGACCGCCGCGTAGTTGTCCAGCTCGAAGTCCTCGGGCGCGACGGGTTCCGGCACGAGCGAGAACGCGATGTCGGAAACCCTCACCACGTTCGCCAGCCCCTCGCCGACAAGGAAATTGTACGTGCCTTCCTCGCGCGCGGTTATCAGGTGGTGCGAGCGCAGCGCGCCCAGCATCTCCGCGTCGGCCATGTCGGGATCGACGGAGCAGCTCCACAGAACGCTCGCCGCGCCCCGCGCCAGGGCGGCGCAGTGTATCGCTGCCCAGCGCTGCCAGTTTTTGTAGCAGTAGTTGTCGCCGCCCGTGTGCAGGCAGACCGTGCCGGGGCCGATCTTTCCGATGGTCGGCGCGTAGGTTTCCTCATAGGCGCCGTAGCCCGGATGAGCCCCGCTAGATGCCTGTGCGCCACCACCAGTCTGTCCCTCGCTCGCCTGTGCCCCGCCGCCAGCCGTAGCCGCAGGCGCCGCCCGCTCCACAAGCTCGTCGGCGCCTAGGCCGAACTCCCTGTCCTGCTCCGCAAAGTGCGTCGAGAGCGTTATCCTGCAGCCGGGCGAGCGCCGCCGCAGCAGGGCCATCGTCGTGCGCGCCAGCGCCTCCGCCCCGTGGTTGTATGAGCCGCCGTGCCCATACAGAACGTAGTGCTTTCCAGCCTTCATCGCCGCTTATCCTCCCGTTTTCCCCCGGCCTTTTATTTCACCCTCACATGCCGCATGGCCTTTGTCGTTTCGTTGAAAAAACCGCAGTACACCTCGTCAAAATCCGCGCTGTCAAACCGGTCGATGTCCACAAAGCCGGACACTCGCGGATTGTTTCGGAAGATTTCCTCGTATTTCGCCTCGCCGGCGACAGTAATGCGCGCAAACCGCTTCTCTATCCAAAGCTCGTTCAGCATGACGTCCGTCCTGCTGACGTCGCACGTCTGCACGAATGCGACGCGCCTGCAGCGCACGGCCACCCCGTTCAGGAGCAGCGCGGAGGCCGCGTCGCAAACTGGGCCTGCGACCGGCGGAGCCTCGCACGAGATCGAGCGCTCACCCATGCCTGAGCCCGCGCCTGCGTCCGAATCCGCGCCTGCCGATTTCAGCAACAGACCCGGATTTGCAACCGGCCTGCTGAATATGTCCGCGACATACCCAGAGCGCCCGCTCGGAACCTTCGCGCCGAACATTTCGAGCAAAGTGGGGTAGATGTCCACCGTGCGCATTTCGCCCACCCGCGCGCGCCGAATCCCGGCGCCGCTCGCGACGAACACGCCTTTGAGTGTGTGCGTGGTGAATATCAGGCCGCCGTTTTGGGCCTCGAAGGCAATGTAGCCATTTGGCATCCAAAGAACCTTGTCCCTCGACGAGAACGCCTCGCGCTGAACGTCCGGGTCGGAGCAGTTCACGTTGTGCCTGAAATTCTGCTGGCCGTGGTCGGACAAAAACACCGTCATCTCCGGCTTCATCTCGTCCGCAAAAGCGCCGACATAGCTGTCCAGCAACTGGTACAGCTTGATCAGCACGGGGTTGTCGTCGGAGTACATCGAAAAATGCGCCGCGATGTCCGTCGTGGGCGTGAACCAGTACACGACGTCCACGGGGTGTTCGCGTTGCGCCCTCCGCATGGCCGAAAACCAAAACTCCAGCTCCGCGCTAAAATTGTCCACGAGCGGCTGGAGCGAGCGCTCGTTCGCCACCCGCCACACCAGCTCCGGATCGCTCTTCAGCTGCTCGAACG
>JAISFK010000021.1 GCA_031263625.1 Clostridiales bacterium | reverse complement strand
CCATCCGCGCCGCCATCGCATCCCCCGTTTTCAGCTGGGATTGGTCTTGCCCAACCGCGCCGCCAGGCCCGCCGGGAGCGCAGTGCGGGCCGGCAGCGCGGCGCGGGCCGCGAGCGCGGCGGCGCCCGCGCTGACGGAGTATCTTTTGGGCACCACCATCTCGGCCAGCCGCTTGTCCCTCGTCTTGGAGTAGAGCGTCCTGCGCGAGAAGCCGCACAGCTCGGCGGTCTGCGTGTCGCTCAGCTCGCCGACGCGCCACTTTGAGTACAGCTCGTCGAAATTTTCCGGCATCGTCAGCGGCTCCTTGCCGAAGACCACGCCGCGCGCCTTCGCCGCGGCTATGCCCTCCGCCTGCCGCTGCAGTATGTTCTCGCGCTCGATCTGCGCGGAAAACGACATGACCTGGAGCACCAGGTCGCTAATAAACGTGCCAAGCAAATCCTTGCAGTATGTGGTATCCAGCAGCGGCATGTCCAGTATGATTATGTCCACGCTCTTTTCGCGCGTCAGCACGCGCCACTGCTCGATAATGTCGGCGTAGTTGCGCCCCAGCCTGTCGATGGACTTGACGTGCAGTATGTCGCCTTTCTGAAGGCGCTTCAGCATGCGCTTGTAGGCCGGGCGCTCGAAATTTTTGCCGGACTGCTTGTCCGTGAACAGGTTTTCCGGCGCTATCTCCAGCTCGTTCATAGCCGCGAGCTGCCTGTCCGTGTGCTGCTCCTGCGTCGATACGCGGATATATCCGTACTTGATGCCCTCCATAAAGAAACCCCCATATATTTTTGGTTTGTCGATTGACTAATTGACCAACCAAATAGTATATGAGAGAAGCGAAATTGAACACTAATCATGTGTTAATCGGGCTTTAACCCCGGCTCCGCGCACCGCCCGCCGCCCGCCGCCCGCGCCAGCACCCCGCCACCCGCCGCAACTCGGTCGGCCATCCTGCCAGCCCGCCGCCCGCTCCGCGCAACCCGCACGGCCCGCGCGCCGGTCGCAAGCTTGGTTGGCCATCCTGCCAGCCTGCCACCCGCCGCAACTTGGTCGTCGCGCGCCAGCCGCAACTCGGCAAGCCCCAGTCGGCGCCCGCGCCACCATTCGCCGCCGCCGCCCGCGCCAGTCCCCAGCCGTCGCCTCCACCGCAGTCGCCGCCGCCGCTCGCGCCAGCCTCCGGCCCGCGCCATCGCCAGTCCCCCGCGCCGCCCGCTATTTGAGGCGCCAGATCTTCTCGTTGTACTCCCTGATCGCGCGGTCGCTGGAGAAATAGCCCGCGTTCGCCGTGTTGGCTATGGCCTTGCGCACCCACAGGCCCCTGTCGCCGAAATCCGCCACGAGCCTCGCGTGCGCGGCCGCGTATGCGTCAAAGTCCCTGAGCACGAGGTACTGGTCCGACATGCCGCCCTCGCTGTACAGCAGGGAGTTGAATATGTCGCTGAAAAGCCGCGGCTTGTCCGGCTCGAGCGAGCCGTCCTGTATCATGTTCACGGCCTCGCGCAGGGGCCGGTTCGCGTCGTACACCTGCTTGCTGCTGTAGGCGCCGCTCGCGTAGAGCGCCTCGGCCTCGCCGGCCGTCAGCCCGAATATGTAGATGTTGCCGTCCCCGACGAGCCGCCGCATCTCCACGTTCGCGCCGTCCAGCGTGCCTATCGTCACCGCGCCGTTCAGCATGAACTTCATGTTCCCCGTGCCGCTGGCCTCCTTGCCGGCGGTCGATATCTGCTCGCTCACGTCCGCCGCCGGGATGATCTTCTCCGCGATGGACACGCCGTAGTTTTCGACGAACACGATCTTTATGAGGTCCCTCGCGGCGGGATCCGCGGCGACGAAGGCGGCCACGCTCGTGACGAGCTTGATTATGAGCTTCGCCCTGTAGTAGCCCGGCGACGCCTTGGCTGCGAACACGAACGTGATCGGCGAGCGCGGCTCGTTCGGGCGCTCCTTTATCTGCCTGTACAGGCTGAGGATGTGGATGATGTTCAGGAGCTGGCGCTTGTACTCGTGCAGGCGCTTCACCTGGACGTCGAACATGGACTGCGGATCGACCTTCACGCCGGACGTCTCAAGGATATATCCGGCCAGCCTGCGCTTGTTGTCGAGCCTGATCCTCTCGAAGCGCTCGCGGAACGCCGCGTCGCCCGCATATGGCTCAAGCTCTTTCAGGCGCTCCGGCTCCAGCACCCAGTCGCCGCCGATCGCGTCGCTGATCAGGCGGGCGTACTCGCTGTTCGCGTACAGCAGCCAGCGCCTGTGCGTGACGCCGTTCGTCACGCTGAGGAACTTCTCCGGCTCGCAGCGGTAGTAGTCCGCGAACAGCTCGTGCTTGAGTATGTCCGTGTGCAGCTCCGACACGCCGTTGACGCTCTTGCACGCCATGACGCACATGTTCGCCATCCTCACCTCGCCGTCCGCGAGAATGGCCATTCGCGCGATCCTGTCCCAGTCGCCGGGGTACAGCTCCCACAGCGCCTTGCAGTATGACTCGTTCATCTCGTTCACGATCGCGAACACCCTCGGCAGCGTCTGGCTGAACAGCCTGATCGGCCAGCACTCCAGCGCCTCGGACATGATCGTGTGGTTAGTGTACGAGAACAGCCTGCTCACGATGTCCCACGCGTCGCTCCAGTGCAGGCTCTCCTCGTCCACGAGGATCCGCATCATCTCCGGGATGGCGAGCGCGGGGTGCGTGTCGTTGATGTGTATGGCTATGTAGTCCGGCATCTTGTAGAAATTCGTGCCGTACACGCGCTTGTAGTCCCTGACGATCCACTGCACGGTCGCCGACACGAAAAAGTACTGCTGCTTGAGCCTGAGCGTCTTGCCCGTGTAGTGGTTGTCCTCCGGGTACAGGACCTTGGACAGCACCTCGGCCAGCTCCTTGTCCTTCGACGCGCTCACGTAGTCGCCGCTGTTGAACAGGCCCATGTCCATCTGCTTGGACGAGCGCGCGCTCCAGAGCCGGAGCTTGTTTATCACCTTCGAGCTGAACCCGGACACCGGGATGTCGTGCGGCTGCGCGTAGACGGTCTCGTACTTGCTGTGCCGGAGCCGCATCTCGCCGTCCTCCCACGTTTCCTCGATCTCGCCGCCGAAGCGCACCTCCACCTGCTCGTCGTGGCTCGGTATCTCCCACACGTTGCCGTTTTCGAGCCACGGGTCCGGCAGCTCCGTCTGGTAGCCGTCCACGATCTTCTGCTTGAACAGCCCGTACTCGTAGCGTATGCCGCAGCCCGTGGCGTTTATGCGCAGCGTGCTGAGCGAGTCCAGAAAGCACGCCGCGAGCCGCCCGAGGCCGCCGTTGCCGAGGCCCGCGTCGTTCTCGAGCTCGATGATCGCGTCCAGCGTCACGTCCAGCGACTCGCAGACCTCCCGGTACACGTCGGATTTCAGCAGGTTTATGATGTTGTTGCCGAGCGCGCGGCCGATCAGGAACTCCAGCGACAGGTAGTACAGCTGCTTCTGCTTGTTGTTCTCCATGTCCTCTATGGATATGGCCCACTTTTCCATGATGGAGTCGCGCACGGTCAGGCTGATCGCGTTGTACAGCTGCTTCTTCGTCGCGTTCTGGAACGTGCGCCCGTAATAGTGCCTGAGCTTGTCCGCCAGCCGCTGCAGGAGCAGGGCCTTTTCCTCGCCGCCGTCTTTGCGCCTGCGGTCCGCGCCGCGCCATGCGCCGCCGCCATCCCCTGCCGCGCCTCCGGTTCCGCGCGCCTCGCCCGCTCTGCCGCCG
>JAISFK010000404.1 GCA_031263625.1 Clostridiales bacterium | reverse complement strand
AAGCGGCGGCGAGCGCGGTTACGCCAGCCTATATGAGCGCGATGGCGGCGGCGCGGAAGGTCAAGGCGGATCATATGGAGCGCTCGGCCATGGCGGCGCGGACAGCCCGCATGGCTCATACGGTGCCAGCGACGGCAACATTGGCGCCACCGATGTCGGAGACGGCCACAGCAACGGCTTAGGATATACGTCCAGCTCATACCGCGCCCGCGACAACAGCAGTATTGGCGTCAGCGGCGCCGGCGGCGGCAACAGCAACGGCTTGGGGTACGGGCACACGTCCGGCTCATACGGTGCCAGCAGGAGCGACACCAACAGTAACAGCAACGGCGGTGGCAGAGGCTACGCAGGGCGCGGCAACAGCAGCGGCAGCATATACAGCCGCTTCGACATAGCCCGCCCAGGGGCGTCCGGCGCCCGCAACGGCGCGTACAGTCTGGGCGGCGGCTCCCAAAAGGCGTACCGGCTGGCCGCCGCCGGGGCAGGCGCCACAGACGCCATCGCCGCAAGCGCCGCTGGCGCGGGCGCGGAGAGCCGGGGCGGCTCATATGGGCGCAGCGGCGGCGCGGACAGCCCGCATAGCTCATACGGCGCCGGCAACAGCGCTGGCGCTGGCGCGGCCAGCCGGGCTTTGGCCGGCCATGCGGAGGTTTTGCATGGGGCTGCCTTTCAAGCGGCAACTAGCCCAGCAACGGCTATCCGGCCGGCTGCCGGCCATGCGGCGGCCATATATGCGGCAGGCAGCCCGGCAACGGCCCGCAATGCGGCGACCGGCCGGCTAGAGTCCGTCCGGGCGGCGATCGGCCAGATATCAGCCGGCCGCGGGGCGCCCGGCCAGCCATCGACTGACCGCGCGGCAACCGGCCCTGCGGCAGACAGCCCGGCAGCGGCCCGCTATGCGGCAACCGGCCTGACGTCGGCCAGCCAGCCGGCAGCTGGTTATGCGGAGGCCGGCCCGGCAACAGCCAGCCAGCCGGCAACGGGCTGGGCGGCTTCCGGCCGCGCCATGCCGAATCGGCCAGAAGCCAGCCCGCCATCGGATAGCCAGCCGGCGCCAGGCCGCGCGGATGCGGCCTCCGGCGCCGACGCCAGCGCGCCCGCCCGCGCCAGAGCCGGCGCCCGCGCGCCCGCCGATGCCGGCGCGGCAGGGGCAGGCCGCGCCGCCTCGCCCGTCAGCGGCAGGCTGTGCCTCCTGTTCGCGTTTTTCGTCCCGTTCCTCATACACGGCGCCTCGTTCGTCGCGATGGGCCTGTACCCGTTCGGCGACAAGAGCATGATGGTCATCGACAACTTTCACCAGTACTCGCCGTTTTTGCTGGAATACAGGGACATACTCTCAAAGGGCGGCAGCCTGCTCTACTCGTGGAACAGCGGGCTGGGCTCCAACTACTGGGCGCGCTTCGGCTACTACCTAGCGAGCCCCCTGAACCTGCTGTTTCCGCTCTTTCCGGAGCAGTCCCTGCCAGAGTTCATCGCGGTCCTGTCCATGATCCGCACGGGCTTTGCCGGGCTGGCGTTCTTCGTGTTCGCCCGCGCCAAGTTCCGGCGCGGCGACTTGGCCTGCGTCGCGTTCGCGTCCATGTACGCCATGTCGTCGTACACGCTGGCCTATTACTGGAACATCATGTGGTTCGACTGCATCGCCGTGCTCCCGCTGATAGTCCTCGGCCTGGAGCGGCTCGCCTCGAAGCGCGGGATCGCGCTGTACTGCGCGACGCTGGCGTTCGCCATGTACACGAACTACTACATAGCGCTCATCATCTGCATCTTTTTGGCGCTGTATTTCGCGGCGTTTTACTGGTCGGCGCCCGCGAGGATATCGGCGAGCCTCAATTCGGCCAAGAGGCGGATGGGCGGGAAAGGCGTGGCGGGCGGCGCCCGGCCGGGCGAGCGCGACGGGCGGCACGAACGCGGCGAGCTCGATTGGCGCGATGGGCGCTACGAACGCGGCGAGCTCGATTGGCGCGATAGGCAGGACGAGCGCGGCGAGCGCGGCTGGCGCAGCGAACTCGACGCGCGCGACGAACGCGATGGGCTTGACAGGCTTAACGAGCTTAACGGGCTTGACGGGCGCAATGGGCGCGGCGGCGCGAGCCAGGCGGGCGGCGGCGGGCGGCGGCGCGCGATGGCGCCGGCGCGGGGCGGGGCGGCGTCGCGGGGCGGCATGCGCTACCTGAAAAACTTCGTCGCCCAGTCCGCGCTTTTCGCGGGCTGCTCGCTCCTCTCCGCAGGGATCGCGGCCGTGATCCTGCTCCCGTCGATGGCGGCGCTGTCCGTGTCGCAGTCGGCGGGCGCCTCGTTCCCCAAGACGATCTCGACGTATTTCAGCATGATCGAGATCCTGTCCGGCCACCTCCTGAACGTGACCCCGTCCGTCATGTCCGGCATGCCCAACATATTCTGCGGGCTGAGCGCGCTGGTGCTGGTGCCGCTGTACGCGGCGAACAGGAAATTCGCGTTCCGCGAGAAGCTGTGCTTCGGGCTGTTGCTCTCGTTCATCTTCCTGAGCTTCAACGTGAACCAGCTGAATTTCGCGTGGCACGGCATGCACTTTCCGAACTCGCTGCCGTACCGTTTCTCGTTTCTGTACGTCTTCCTCGTCGCCACGCTGTCGTGCAGGGCGTTCATGAACCTCGACGGCCTGAACTCCCGCTACGCCCCGGCGAAGGCGCTCGCGTTCGCCGCCGGCTTCATCCTCGTGATCGAAAAGCTGTATCCCGAGCGGGCCGGCGCCGGCGCCATATATCCCAGCCTGCTGTTCGCCGCCGCATACGCGCTCATTGCCGTGGCGGCGTCCTGCAGCCGCCGGGCGGCGGGCGCCGCGCTTGGCGCATGGCCTGCCGCCGCCGCCGGATTCGGTGGGGCGGCCGTCGCAGGGGCGGGCGCTGGCGGGGCCGGAGGGGCGGCGACTGTCGCTGGGCCCGGTGCCGCTGGAGCCGCTGGCGCTGCCGGTGCCGGAGGGGCTGGCGCTCTGGGCGCTGCGAGCGCAGCGGGCGCTCCAGCCGCCGGCGGGGGCGGCGGCGCAGGCGCCGGAAAATTCGGCGCTGCGGGCGAGGCAGGCGGCGCAGCCGCAGCGACAGACAGGGCCGACGGGGCCGAGGCGGTTGCAACAGCCGATGCGGCCGATGCGGCCGAAGCGGGCAACTTCGCCATCGTCAAGGCGAAGCCCCGTCCGGCGCCCGCAGCCTACAGGCTGCCGCCCGGCTCGCGGAGCGCGCGCCGGGATCGCGCACGGCCGGCGCGATACATTGCCGCGTCCGCCCTGCTGCTGGCCGTCACCGCCGCCGAGCTCGCGATAAACGGCGCGAGCGGCATAGGCGCGGCCGGCGTCGGCCAGCGCGACAACTACATGGCCACACTGGCCGAGGTGAAATACGCCGTCGAGGAAGTCCAGGCGTCCGCGCCGCAGGACGGCTTTTACAGGATGGAGTTTCTGAAGGACACGGTGTCCAACACGCCGTCCCTGTACGGCTACAGGGGCGCGTCGTATTTTTCGTCCACGGCGGTCCTGACCGTCACCGACCTCATGGGCAAGCTGGGATTCCGCCCGTCGTCGGCGTGGTACATATACAAAGGCTCGACGCCCGTCGTCAACTCGCTGCTGTCGCTCCGCTACCTGCTGAGCAAAGAGGACACGTACAGCAACCCGCTCTACCCGCTCGTGGACATCATAAGCGGCGTGCGCGTGTACGAAAACCCCTACCAGCTGCCCCTGGGCTTTGTCGCCGGGGCCGGCGTTCTGGACTGGGTTCCGAGCGGAAGCGACGTGTTCGCGATACAGAACGACCTGCTGCGGCAGTGCGCGGACTTTGGCGCGGCGCGGGCGGGCGGCGCCTCGGGAGCGGGCGCGGGCGCAGGAGCGGCAACCGGGGCAGGCGCGGCAGATGGGGCGGGTTCGACAGGCGCTTCGGGAGCAGGCGCTTCGGGCGCAAATGGCGCAAGCGAGGCGAGCGCTTCGGGAGCAGGCGCGGGCGCAGGCACCTTGGGCGCGGCAACCGGGGCGGGCGCGGCCGACGCCGGGTTCGGCGACGTCTTGCGCCCCGTGGCGTTTGAAGTCAAGTCGCTGACGAACGCGGAAATAACGCGGCAGTCCGGCGCCACCTACGGCTTCCGCGTGCCGGACGGCTCGGAGCCGGGATTCGTCAACCTCACGGCCCGCACTCCCGGCAAGGAGCCGCTGTACCTGTACGTAAAGTCGCGCCAGGCGGACTACGTGTGGTATATCAAGAACGGCCAGTCGGAGGGCCACAACATCAAGAATTACCCATATATCATCGACACGCAGTATTTCGGGGAAACCGAGGAGGTCGAGGTCAGCCTGAAATTCGAGGAAAGCCTCTCCGGCGAGTTTGAAATTTACGGCAGCGTCCTCGACGAGGCGGCCTTCAAAAAGGCGTGCGCCGCGCTCGCGTCGCAGCCGCTGGAGATAACCTCGTTCAGCGACAGCGCGATCGCGGGCGTCGTCAGCGCCGAGCGCCCCGGCGCCCTGTTCACGAGCATACCGTATGACCGGGGCTGGCGCGTCGAGGTTGACGGCAGGCGGCTGGCGCGGGACGAGATCGGCAGCGTCGGCGACGAGGGCTTCATCGCTTTCGAGATCGGCGAGGGCAGGCACTCGGTGGCGTTCGACTACACGCCCGTCATGTTTCGCGAGGGGCTTGCCGTTTCGCTGATCTGCCTCGCCGCGTTCGCGGCCGTTCTGGCCGGCCCGCGCCTCCGCGCCCGCAGGGCGGCGGGCAAGGCCGCCGCCAACGCCAAAGCCGCCGCCGCCGGCAGGGCCAGGGCCGCTCGCCGGGCGCTGGCGCCGTAAGC
>JAISFK010000325.1 GCA_031263625.1 Clostridiales bacterium | reverse complement strand
AATTCGCTGATCCAGTTCTTCTCGAACAATCTGGGCGGCGTCGAATATCTGAGGGCGATGCCGTACCAGCTGGCCCGCGCGGACGGCGGGGCGTTTGACATGGCGATCATCGAGATTGTCGAGAGAAACCTGCCGCTGCTCGTGGACGCGGCGCCGGCGATTCCGGCGCCCTTGCGCGGCGCGGGCGAGATGGCGCCGCTGCTGGCGCGGGCGCGCGAAACGGCGGGCGCGGAAAGCGCAGCGGGGGCGGCGGCACCGGCAGCACCGGCGGCGGCAGACATTGCGGGCGGCGCAGGCGGCGCGAGAGGCGCGGGCGCGGCCATGGCGGCTGGCGGGGCGGGCGCAGCTATGGCGGCCCGTGGCGCGGAGGAAGCAGGCGAAGCATATGCGGCTGGCGCTGCGGGCGTTTCGCCCGAGCGGGCGACCGGCGGGCCTGCGGGCGTCGCCGCATGGCTCGGGGCGCCGGGCGCAGGCGGTGCGCAGGGCGCATACGCGCACATATACGGCTTTTTTAGCCCCGATTTCCTGTCGTCCTTCGGCGAAACGCGCATCTACGCGATTTTTGAGCGCGCAGGCGCGGAGAGCGACGGCGCTGACGGCATATACGCATTTGAGGCATATCCGATACTTGAGGCGGACGCCCTCGGAGCCGGCGCCGACGCAGGCGCTGGCACCAAGGCAGAACTCGGCGATGCCGCCGCGCAGTTCGGGGATGCCGGATTGACGCTCGGCGCAGCCGCGGCTGCGGGCGAGCGCGGCGCGACGCCAGCCGACTGCGGGTTTTCGTTGCGCCTGGACGACAGCCCCATGCCAGCCGGCAACTATCGGCTGAGCCTGCTGCTGTGCGGCGAGGACGGCTCGGCCGCCCGGAGCGGCAGCTTCATGGAATACACAAAGAGCGGCGAGCCGCAGGGCTAAAGGCCGCAACAAGGGACGGTCATGAACATGAATATGGCGCATTTTTTAGTGGCGGCAAGGATTGCGGGCGCGGCGCAAAAACGGCTTTCTTCCGTTTTGGGCCACGCGCGAGACGGCATGGGCGCAAGGCAGGGCGCGGCGCATGAGCAGGGCGCGGCAGGCGGGTGCGGCAAGCCGGACGGCCACGGCCGTTGCGGCGACTGCGGATGGCGCGGCAGTCGGCCATATGCCGCGCCGGAATCCGCGCGGAGCGCGGCAGGCGGGCGCGGCGGGCTTGGCGAGCCTGGCAACTATACCGGGCGCGGCGACCGCATGGAGCGCGCCAGGCAGCCACGCGCCGCGCTATTGGCTGCGCGAAGCGCGGCGGGCGGATCTGGCGGGCTGGGCGGCCGCACGGGGCGCGGCTGGCGGTTCCGCGCCGCGCTGCTGGCCGCGCTATGGGCGCTTTCGGCAATGCTGCCGCTCCCCGCGCTCGCCGCGCAAGGCGGCGAGGCCGCCGCGCATACGCTGTCGCCGGAGGACTTTGAGAGCGCCGAGTCGCCGTATTACATCTATGTCGAGAAAGGCTCCCACTCGCTGACTGTTTTCATAAAGGACGGGCAAGGCCGGTACACGCTGCCGCTCAAGACATTCCCCACGGGCACGGGCCGGACCAGCAGGATGACGCCAGCAGGCGTCTTTCGCAAGGGCAGAACCGAGCAGTGGCACTCATGGGGCACGTCGTATTCGCCATTCGCCTCCCAGTACTACCCTGGGCTCTACGTCCACGGCCCCCTGTACGCGCAAAAAAACTTTGCGACGCTTTACCGGAACATGGCTGTGGAAATTGGCACGTCCACGACGTCCGGCTGCCTGAGAACCGTCGCGGAGGCCGCCTATTTTGTGGCCGAGCTCTGCCCGGAGGGCACGGTCATCCACATTGTCGAGGGCTCGCCGATAGGCTATTACGCCGATCCGCCCAATATCGCCGAGCAGGCCGCAAACCCTTCGGGGAAAACGCTGGACGAGCTGTTCCCCAACCTTGCCGCCCTCAGCCAGCAGGCGCTTGATGCGGCGTCCGGCGCCAGCGGCTCTGGCGGCGCTGATGGCCCGGTGCCGCACACCCTGGAGGAAAAGCTGGAATTTGCGCCCTATGAGCGCATAAGGCTGAACCACGCAAAGCTCGTCCTGCGCATGCAGGCGGGACAGGCAGAACAGGCGGGGCAGCCGGAGAGCTCCGGCGCGAACGGCGGATCGGGCGGCGGCATCGGCGCGGAAGGTGCCGCTGGCGCAAACGCAGGCGCAACCACAGGCGGCGGTTCGGGCAACAATACTGGCGCGAACGCGAATAGCGGCTCGGACGGCGCTACAGGTGCCCATGGCGAAGCGGGCGGCGGCGCGGCGCCCGCTCCCGCCCAGGCGGCGCCCGGCCCCGTTGCGGAAAAGGCAAAGCTGGCCGCCCGCGTGAGCCCGGCCGGCGCGGAGGACAGTGCCGTGCTGTGGATGAGCTCGGACTCCCGCGTCGCGACCGTCAGCCAGACAGGGACGGTCGAGGCTCGCAGCCCCGGCAGCGCGCAGATATTCGCGATCAGCGCGGACGGGCTGGCCGCCGCAGCGTGCGACGTGAGCGTGATCCTCGACGCGGGCGGCCAGGAGGCGGGGCTGGATTTGGCCGCCTTGGCTGCGGGCGCCGCAGGGACTGTGGGCAACGTTGCCGCGCAGGCGCAAGGCGCGGCGGCAAATGGCACTGCGGCTGCGGGCGCGGCGGGCAGAGCGGGAGCGCAGGCCAAGCCCGGCAGGCTGTTTGAGGACGTGGGCCGCCTCCACTGGGCGGCAGGGCCGATTGAGGCGCTCGTCCGCGCGGGCGCCATTGACGGGGCCGGCGCTGCGTTTTACCCCGAACGCGACATCACGAACGCGGAATTTGTGAAAATGCTCGTCGCGGCGCTCAGATGGCGCCATAGGCCAGAGGCGGGCGATCAGGCGTGGCACGAGCAATATGCGCGAGCCGCCATGCGAAACGGGGTGTTTGGCGACACGGCGGAGATAAAGATCCTGCGCGCGCCAGCCAATGGAGCGGATGGCGACGAAAATGCCGCGCCGACTGGAAGCGCTGGCGGTGATGATGAAGAAGCCGCGCCAGCCGCCGACACGGGGACAGGCGACGATGAAAATGCCGCGCCGGCTGGGGACGCGAGCGGTGATGAGGCCGTCATGGCAGGCGCGGGCGCAACGGGATCTGGAGCGGGCGGCGACGAAAATGCCGCGCTTGCCGGAAGGTCTGGCGGCGACGAGCCCGCAATGGCAGACTCTGGCGGCGACGGCGACGCCGGGGATTCGGACGTTTTCGAGTTTGCCCCGGACGCCTGGCTGACTAGGGGCGAGCTGTGCGAATGGCTGGACAACCTGATCGGCGCGGGCGCGCTGGCCAGCTCCCCGAGCAATGCGGGAGCGCAAGGCGCGGGCAGGCCGACGCTGTCGTTCGCGGACGCAAAAACGATCAAAAACGCGGACGCCGCCGCCAGAGTCGCCGCATCCGGCCTGCTCAACGGATTTTCGGACGGCTCGTTCAGATCCGGCGCATATGTCAGCAGGGCAATGGCCGCGGCCATAATCAACAACATACGCAAAGGGGTGGTCACACCATGACGAAACAACAGTCAAAAACGCAGCTCGGGGCGGCGCAAAGGCAAGCGCCAATGAGGGCTGCAACATCGGCGCCGGCAACAGCGCTAGCGCCAATGGAGGCGCAGGCATCGGCGCAAGCGCTATCGCAAACATCGGCACAAGCGGCAACGCGGGCGCTATCGCAAGCACTGGCGCCGGCAACAGCATTGGCAACAACGCAGGCGCAAACACTGGCGCAAGCGCCAGCAGCGCCCATGCCGGCGCAAAGGCGCCCGCGCCCATGTCCGCGCCTGCATCCGCACTTGCGCTTGCACTTGCATCCGCGCCTGCGCCGGGCTTTCGCCGCCGCCGCGTCGCTGGCTCTGGCGGCGGCCCTGGCGATCGCGCCCGTCGCCGTCGCGCCCGCGCCCGCCGCATACGCGGAAAGCGGATCGCGCGTCATCAAAGTCTACTACCAGAACCTGAAAATCACGGTTGACGGCCGCATGATCGTGCCGAAAGACGCGACCGGCGCGCAGGTGCACCCGTTCCTTTACGAGGACAGGACATACGTGCCCATACGCGCCCTCGCCTCCGCGCTGGGCTTCTCCGTGAGCTGGGACGCGGCGAGCGCGACGGCCCGGATCTCCAGGGACGGCGGCGGCAGCCCGTCCTACGGCGTCCCCGCCGGCAAGCAGTCGTCGGAAACGATAGTCGTGCAGTACGCCGACATATCCGTGTCCATCGACGGGAAAAAGGCGGCGCTGGACAACGAGCCGTTTTTGTACGGCGACACCACCTACCTCCCGCTCAAGGACGTGGCGGGCGCTCTGGGCTGCGCCGTCGGATACGACCACGAGACGCGGACCATATCTATCGCGAAGCCGCCGGCCGCAGCGCAATCGCCTGGGCAAGCCTCTGTGCAATCGCCCGCCAAGACGCCAGCGCGGACGCCGCAGCCGGCCGCGCCCGCCCGTTCTCCGTCGCCCTCGGCATCCGCGGCGCCCGCGGCATCCCCGACGCCTCGGCCATCGGCGCAATCCGCCTCGCCGGCGCCGGCGGGCAGCTTTTCGTCGGCCGACCTCGCGTTCGCGATAGCCGGCAAGAGCGTCAGGCTCGACGAGAACGTGTCCGCCGCCCTGCGCCTGCTGGGCGACGGCTACAGCTACCTGGCGGCGCCCAGCTGCGCGTACACGGGCGAGGACAAGCTGTACAGCTACGATGGAATCGACATCGCCACGCTGCCGATCGACGGCGACCTGATCTGCGCGATCGACGTCACGTCAGGCGACTACAAGACATCGAAATCCATCGGGCTCGGCAGCCCGCTCAGCCAGATCGTGGCGGCATACGGCAAGGACTACACGCTGGACGCGGGCGCGCTCACGTACTGGGACGGCGAGAAGAACAACCCCAAAACGCCGCAGCTCTACTTCGCGCTGGACGGCAAGGACACCGTCACGATGTTCGGCATGTACAACGGCAAGAGCGCGGGCTGACGCCCCGCGCCGCCGCACTTCGCGCCCT
>JAISFK010000310.1 GCA_031263625.1 Clostridiales bacterium | reverse complement strand
GGGAGGAGCAGGGGATAGGGCATGAAAGGGATTGTTACCGAGATTCAGAGGTTTTCGCTTAAAGACGGCCCTGGGATCAGGACGACCGTTTTTTTGAAAGGCTGCAACATGGCCTGCAAATGGTGCCATAATCCTGAAACGCTGTCCATGGGCCGCGAGCTGATGCGCCACCCCGAGCACTGCATATCCTGCGGCGCGTGCATTTCCGCGTGCAGGCACGGCGCGATGGCCAGTGGGCGCGATGGCGGCGTCGCGTTCAGCCGCGACAAATGCGTTTCGTGCGGCGCGTGCGCGGACGGCTGTTTCACGGGCGCACTGGCGATGTCCGGAACGGAGATGGGCGTTGACGATGTCATGCGGGAGGTCATGCAGGATGCCGACTATTACCGAAATTCGGGCGGCGGCATAACTATCAGCGGCGGCGAGGCCATGTGCCAGCCTGAATTTGCGGACGCCCTGCTCCGCGCCGCCAGGGACGCGGGAGTGTCTACGGCCATCGAAACGAACATGCTGGCCGACTGGAACGTGTATGAGCGGCTCCTTCCGGCGCTCGATCTTGTCATGCTGGACATTAAGCTTGCCTGCGACAGCGAGCACCGCAGATGGACGGGGGCGGGCAACGCGCGGGTTCTGGCCAACGCGGCCAAAATTGCCGGCAGGATCCCGACGATCATAAGGACGCCTATTATTCCGGGAGTCAACGACAGCGCCGAAGCCATAAGCCCGATCGCGTCGTTTATAAAGGGCCTGGGCGGAAAAGTGGAGTATTACGAGTTGCTGCTCTACAACCCGCTTGGAGAAGGCAAGTACAGGGCGCTGGGCATGGAGCATTTATTCTCGGGCGCAAAGCCTGCCGGCGAGGAGAGGCAGGCTTTGCTGAGGAAAGTGGCCGAGGGCGCAGGCGTCCCGGTGAGGATTGGCTGAACGGCCTATAAATTGGCTGAACGGTCTTGAAATTGGCTGAACGGCCTATAAATTGGCTGGGCGGCGAAAATATTGAAAGGATGGTTATGCCATGCTGAACAGGGTGAACACAGTGCCCAGCGACAGGTTGCTCAGCTATGATGATCGGATTGCCCTGCTGAGGCAGCGGAAAATCGAAGAAACCCAGATAAAGTCAAAGATTGGCGTCTATCAGGACGGCGACGACTATGGCAGCATTCCGGCGCCGGAGGATTTTAGGTTTGAGTGCGTGCCCAATCATGAAAATGGCTCATGGTACGGCTATGACGGCTGGAGCCAAAATTTCTGCAAGCTCATGGACGAGCATCCTGTTTACATCGATCCTGCCGATGCCTTCGCGTGCCGCTGGATGTTTTCGATGATATGGTTCCCGCAAAAGGCTCGCGAAAGCGGGCTGAAATGGCACCCGGCGTTTCCGTATGATCACCTTGCGGAAAGGCAGGAGCTCTACGGGATTGTGCCGGGCATTGGTGCGGACGCCCATTTCGGAGGCGATTACGACATAGGCTTCGAGCTTGGCTGGGGCGGGCTTCTGGAGAAGATAGAGCGTTTCAGGCTGCTCAATCCTGGCAAGGACGAGTTTTACGATGCGGAAAGGCTCACGATTGAAGGCGTGCAGCAATGGATCAGGCACGCGATCGGCGAGGCTGAAAGGCTGGCGAAAATCGAGCGGAATCCAGGCTTGGCGGAAAATCTGCTTCAAATGGCGGACGCGAACCGCAACATCCTGAACGGCGCTCCGCGCACGCTCCGCGAGGCTTGCCAGTGGGCGTGCTGGTTCAATATGGCCAGCAGGACTTACAACCGGGACGGCGCCGGCTTCCAGCTGGACGCCTCGTTGCGCCGGTTTTACGATGCGGATCTTGCGGCCGGGAGGATTACGCGCGACGAGGCCGTTTTTTATCTCGCGTGCCTGCTTCTCAACGATCCGCACTACTATCAGATTGGGGGCCTGGACGAAAACGGGCGCGATTTGCTGTGCGATTTCAGCTACATGGCGCTCGAAGCGGCCGACAAGCTGGACTCCTCGTGCAATATAACCGTCAGGGTGCATGAGAATATGGATCGCGGCTTTATGTGCAAGGCCGTCGATTACCTTTTCAAAAACAGGAACGGCTGGCCGCGCTTTTCCGGGGACGAGGCATTAAGCCGCGGGTTTATGGGCATGGGATATTCCCAGGAGCTTGCGCGCAAGCGGATTGCGGTCGGCTGCCATTGGATGAGCCTGCCCGGCTTGGAGTACACGCTGAACGACTGCGTGAAAATTAACGCGGCGAAGGTTTTCGAGGTGGCGCTCGACGAAATGATGTCAGGGGAAGGCCCGCGCTCGACGGAGCTTTTGTGGGAGCTGTACGAGGGCCATATGCAAAAGGCCGTTGAAACGACGGTGGAGGGGATCCGATTTCACCTCAAGCACATGCATAGCTGCGAGCCCGAGCTTCTGCTGAACCTCATCAGCCACGGGCCGCTCGAAAAGGGGCTGGACATGTCGAACGGCGGCGCGACGTACTACAACATGTGCATAGACGGCGCGGCGCTCGCGACAGTCGCCGATTCGTTTGGAGCGCTCGAACAGCGCATCGAGTTGGAAGGCCGGATTGGCTGGGACGCGCTGTACCGTTGCCTAAAGGCCGACTATTCGGGCGCTAGGGGAGAAATTGCGCGCCGCATGATGTCCGCCTCAAACCGCTACGGGGGCGGCGATACGCTCAGCGACCGCTGGGCCGTCCGCGTCAGCAGCTCATTTACCGGGCAGGTGAAAGGCATGGGCGACGAAAATGTCAAATTTATTCCGGGCTGGTTCAGCTGGTCGAACACCATTGCTCTGGGCAAGCAAGTCGGGGCCACGCCAAACGGGCGCAAGGCCCATGAACCCATCAGCCATGGCGCGAACCCGCACCCCGGATTCCGCAAGGACGGCGCCTTGACGGCGATGAGCAATTCCATCTGCGCGATACAGCCTGGCTGCGGCAACACGGCGCCCGTGCAACTCGAGCTGGATCCCGGCATGGGGCGCGGCGAGGAAGCGGTGAACAAGATCGTTGACTATATTGTCACCTTGTTCCAAAAGGGCGCCACGCTGTTGAATATCAACATCATAAATGCCGCGCAGATACTGGAGGCGGACAAGGATCCATACAAGTATCCGGATCTTGTCGTCCGCGTGACGGGGTTTACGGCGTATTTTTGCTCGCTGACGCCTGAATTCAGAAAACTGGTGGTGGACAGGATCCTTGTGCAGGCATGAGCAAGCGCGCGCATGTTGCGCCGCGCCCGCCCGAAGCCGGCAAACGGCGGGCGGGCGCGGGCGCTGCGCTTAGCTATTCGCGGGCGGGTGCCGGCTGCGTTGCGCCTAGTCATTCGCGGGCGAGCGCAGGCGTTGCGCCTAGCCGTTCGCAGGCGGGTGCGCACTCGTAGCGGGCGCCGCGCTTAGCCGTTCGCGGGCGAGCGCGGGCATTGTGCTCAGCCGTTCGCAGGCGAGCGCCGATTGCGCTGCGCCTAGCCGTTCGCGGGTTTGCGCGCACTCGTGGCTGGCGCCGCGCCGCGCTCAGCCGTTCGCGGTCATGTGCAGCAGCTCTTTTGGCGACTGCTCCAGCTCCAGCGGCT
>JAISFK010000239.1 GCA_031263625.1 Clostridiales bacterium | reverse complement strand
TATTGCCCGTTGCCGTCGCCGACGCTGATGCCGGCCTTCGCGCTTCCCGCTTCCGCGATCTTCGCGCCCAGAGCGCCCCTGTCAACAATCCCCGCGTCCAGTGCCGCGAGCGCGCCCGCGATCTGCTCTCCCGTGGCGGACATATTTGTCAGAACCGCCATGGCGCCCGCGTATGCCGCGCCGTAGGCCGCCTCCTGGCCAGCCGCGCGGATCTGCGCCACCTTCGCCGTCAGCGCGTCCTTGTTCTCGCCCACGAGCGACTTGCCCTCTGTGTCGAGCGTGTACTGCCAGCGCATGACGTCGCCGTCGTTGAGGAAGACGGCGCTTGCGCCTACGCCCGGAAAGACATTGTTCACGCTGAACATCCAGCCGGCGCCCGTCTCCTCGTCGAACTCGCCGAGATAGCCGTCCTTCTTTGTGGAGCTGTCCGGCTCTGTGTAGTTGCTGTCCCTGATCCCGGTGAGGTAGAAGGAGCTGTTGATCGTGCCTGTATTGACATATGCTATGCCGTTGTCCGCGAGCAGCCGCGCTATCGCGTATGCCGCGTTCGAGGCTTTCGGGATCTGGATCAGCGTCGGCTCGATGAAATACCCGCCGCCGCCCCGCTCCGCGGCGACCCGGAACTTCTCCACCGTCGCCGCGACGGTTATCATGTCCTCCGGCGCGACATACGGCGCCGCGGCTATCGCGAGCGTCCCGCTGAACGCTTGCTCCGCGCCGTCGCCCTTGCTGAGCGTCACGGTGAACGCGAGGCTGCCGTCAGCGCCGCCCGCGTTGCCAAGCGTTCCCGCCGTCGCGGCGACGAACGCGCCGCCCTCGACGGCCGCCGCCACGCCGTTCAGCTCCGATTTCAGGCCGCCGATGATGGCCTCGACGCTTGCCTTCGCGGCCTCCGCGCTGCCCGCTTCCGCCTGCGACGCCGCGAAGCCCGTCTCGCCCAGCAGCGCGAGCGCCGCCGCGATGTCCGCGTCGTCCTGCGGCTGGGCGCGCGCCGTCACGGTGACGGCGAGCCACGGAGCGATGATCGCTATGTCGTCCGCGCCGTCGTATGCCGAGAGGATGTATTCGCCCGGCTCGTCGAATGTTATGCCGAGCCGCCCGTCCTCGTCGGTCAGGCCAAATTCCTCGCCGAACCACGCCACGCGGATGCCCGCCTCGTCGTTAAGCTCAAGCGCGGCGATCTGCGCGTCCTCTATTGGCTCGATGCGCCAGTTCTCGGGGGCCACGCTGTTTACCGGCCACGACACCCAGTAGCCGACAAGCGTCACGCCCAGCTCCTCGCCTTCTTCAATGGCGACCGCGCCGAGCGGCTCCCCGCCGGCGTCCGCGAACCACGCCACGGTGTCCGTCATGGCGAACGGATCCTGCAGCAGGTAGAACAGCAGATCGTCGCCGGGCGCCAGAACGGCGGTAGCCACCGTCTCGCTGCCGGGAATGGCCCCGTTCACGAAGAACACGCTGTTGCTGAACGGCTCTCCCGCGAGCAGCGTCACAAAGCCGCCGGCGCTGACCTGCAGCCAGTCGTCCAAGTCCTCGTCGCCGAACATGGCGATGTGCGCCGCGACGAGGGCGTCAAGCGGGGTGGCCCGCGCGCCGCCATGCGCGTCGCCGTACCCGTGGCGCTCGGACAGGTCGGCCTCTACGGCAAATGCCTGTTTCGCGAGCAGCAGGCCGCTGGCGTCAAGCTGGATGGTCACGGCCGCGCCGACGGGCGCGCCCGGCGCGGTGTACGGCGTCGCGGCTATCGCGAGCGTTCCGCTGAACGTCTGATCCGCGCCGTCGCCCCTGCTGAGCGTCACGCTGAACGCGAGGCTGCCGTCCGCGCCGTCCGGGTCGCTCTCGTTGCCCGCGACTGCGGCGACGAACGCGCCGCCATCGACGGCCGCCGCCACGCCGTTCAGCGAAAGATCGCCGATGATGGCTTCAACTTTCGCCTTTGCCGCCGCCTCCGTGTTCGCGTCCGCTTGGAGTATGGCGAAGGGCGTTTCGTCCAGGAGCGCGAGCGCCGCCGCGATGGCCTCGTCGTCCTCGACGGCGCCGCTCTCTGGGTCGTCCACAACGGAACCGTCCGCGTCGGTCATGTTATACAGATGGTTTTTGAGGTTTGCGAACCTGTCATACGCCACGAGCGCGTAGGCCGCCTGCTCGGTTGACATGGCGTTTGCCGCGCTGTCCGTCGAGCCGAACCCGCCGCCGTCCTCGTCGTAGTTTTGCAGCATGGCCGTCAGCGGGTTGTGGCCGCCCGGCTGTTCCCAGTCCCCGCCAGTGGGGTCTATCCCCAGCGCGGTCAGCGCGACGATCACCTGCGCGTCGCTCTCCGTGCTGTTCGCGGGGTCGCTGCCGAAGCCAAAGCCGCCGTTGCTTGTTATCTGTTCGCCTTTCAGATATTCAAGCGCTGCGTCTATCGCGCCGTGGACGGCGGCGCTTGTCTGGTAGTACGGCGCGAGCGCCTGCGCCGCCATCGCGGTGAGGTCCACGCCGGACGACGCCCACTCGCCGCTGTCAACCGACCAGCCGCCGTCCGGGAGCTGCGCGTCGAGGATCGCCTTGATGTAGCCGTCCGAGATGGTTTCGATCTCGGCGCCGATCTCGTCGTCGTACTCAAACGCTATCTCGCCGCGCGCGCCGCTCTCGTACTGCCTGCTGTTGAGCGCGAGCAGCGCGAATATCTCGCCGTTGATCGTGGGGTGCGTCGCCTCCTCCATCTCCGCGATCAGATCCGCGCCGTTGTAGTCCGACGCGTCGATGCCGAGCGACGTCAGCGCGAGCGCGATGCGCGCCTTGTCCGTCTGGCTCGCCGTGCCTGGCGCGCCGCCCGCAAGCGCGGCGTCGAGCGCGGCGAGGTACGCCGTTTTGTAGCTCTCCGTGATAGCGCCGCCCCGGGCGAGCGCGAGCGCCGCCCATTCGCCGCCGACGGTGCCGAAAGCCGGCGCCTGCGCCTTGATGTAATCCAGCGCGCCGGCCAGCGCCTCCGCGTAGGTTACGTCCGGCAGCGGGTCGTACATGCCCGCTTCCCGTTCCGCAGCGACGAGCTTGTCGTAAGCGGATTTGTACGGCTCGTAATTTTGGAACAGATATCTCGCGTATGCCATATTCCAGAACGTCGCGGGAATGGCGCTGTACGCCGCGCGCGCCGCCTGTATCTGCTCTTTAGTTGAAGCGCCTGCCAGCGCTGAGCACAAGCCAAGCGCTGTCTGAACGTTCGCGTCGCCCGTGAAGTCGGGCGCGAGCTGCCATTCCTCGCCGCCTTCCTCGCCCCAGTCGGGCAGGCCGTCGTCGCCGCCGACGCCCCAGGTAAACCTGTCGCCATA
>JAISFK010000211.1 GCA_031263625.1 Clostridiales bacterium | reverse complement strand
CATGGCTTGGGCGCATGCTGGTTCGGTTGGCGCGGCTGCGGGCGGGAGAAGCGCGGCCAGCTGCCCGGAGGGCCTGCGGGGAGGCCATAGAAGCCGGGTAAGCTGGATAAGCCGCTTGCCCCGCTACCGCTCTACATCAGGTCTTTCAGGCGCTCCACGGCCTGCTCCTCGATCAGCATGACTCCGTGCTCGTTGAGATAGCCCTCGAATGTGGCCGGATTGCTCACTTTCACGCCAAATTCGTTCAAATTGCACTCAAGGGCGCGCTCGTCGTGAATCTTGATATGGTTTTTGGAAAGCAGCAGGTAATACTGGCTGTCGTATTTGTACAGCGAGCTGTTGCCCGTATAGATATTGTATATGCTGGATGACAGCGAGCAGACGTCGTCGAACGTCTTGAACGCATACGCGAGCATGTTGGACAGCACATGCGCGGTCTTCTTTTTCACGCTGATCTCCGACTTTTTGTACCTGTTCTTGATGTACTTGTGGATGGACTCGAAATCAATTTCGTCGTCAATTTTCGTGATCGTGATGTCAAAGCTGTTGTCGATGTTGGGCACGGGGTCTATGATCAGCTGCGTGCCCGAAAAGTCGTAGCCGAACTGGCTGGCCACCTGCTCCATCAGGTCGTTGAACAGCGCGATGGTCTGCGGCGAGTTGATGTCAATCGAATTGATGTCAATATGCCTCTGCTCGAGGTCGGTCAGGGTGATCGTAACCCTGAATATATTTTCTGTTATTTTTTCTATTTTCAATGACGCTCACCCGTTCTCTTTTTCTATATTTACCTCAATCAATTCTACTCTAAACAAGAGTTGGCGCGCATGGATCGGCCTCGGCGCCCGCCTCGTGGATTGCCCCGCGATGGCCTTGCGATTGCCTCGCTGCCGCAGATATACTGACGAGCATTTGAATTTACCATAACGCGAGTCAGTAATACTCGTTTCCTCTGTCCGACCGCAAATTGCGGTCGGAATTTCCAATCGAACACGAGTACAGTTGGGCAGACAGTTGGCCATAAATTGGCGGCGCGGGCGCATTGCAAATCGCGGCGATTGCCTATATAATTGAACATACAAATACGAATGGCAGGGGACTGGGCTTTGAGCATGGCGGGCATTGTTTCGCGGCTGGCGGGCGAGCTCCATATAAGGCAGTGGCAGGCTGAAAATGTCGTTGAACTCATCGACGCGGGCAACACGATTCCGTTTATTGCGCGATACCGCAAGGAAAAGACGGGGGAGATGGACGATCAGCTCCTGCGCGAGTTTGGCGAGAGGCTGGCGCGGTTGCGGGCCCTGGAGGCGCGCGCGGACGCCGCGAGGAGGCAGCTGGGCGCGCAGGGGGCGCTGACGGATGAGCTTTCGGCGGCCATCGGCGGCGCGGCGACGCTGCGGGACATAGACGACATTTGCAGGCCGTACAGGCAAAAGCGCAGGACCAGGGCTTCCGAAGCCAGGGAGCGCGGGCTTGAGCCGCTGGCGGCGGCGCTGCTGTCGCGGGCCGGGGAGCCGCGAGCCGGAGAGCGGCGCGGCGGCACGGCGGAGGAGCTGGCCGCGCCGCATGCGCGCGGCGGGGCGGCGTGCGAGGCCGGCGAGACGGGCGGCGGGGCGCTCTCCGTCGCCGAAGCGTTGCGGGGCGCGATGGACATCATCGCGGAAAACGTTTCCGACAACGCTGAATACAGAAAGCATATCAGGGAATATATATATTCGACGGGCAGCATTGTCACGAAAGCCGCCGGCAAAGCGGGCAAAGGCACGGCGGCAGGCAAAGCGGGCAGAAATGAGGCCGCAGGCAATGCGGGCAAAAGCGCGGCCGCGGGCAATGCGGGCGGGAGCGAAGCGGCGGGCGAAGGCGCGGTTGCGGGCGCGGGGCGGCCGGCGGCCGGCAAGGATTCGGTTTACCGCATGTATTATGACTTCCGCGAGCCGATTGCCAAGGCCGCGAAGCACCGGGTGCTTGCCATCAACAGGGGCGAGCGCGAAGGCTTCTTGAAAGTTTCGCTTGACTACGACGCGAGCCGGCTCGCGGGCTATCTGCAGGAGCGGCTCATTCACCCGAGCCAGGCGGGGATCGCCTGCGCGGGCTTGGGCGCAGTGCCAGGCGCAGACTCGCGCTCAGGCGCGGGCCGGGCGCCGGGCGCGGGCTTGCGCTCAGGCGGAGCCGCCAGAGCAGGCGAAGCCGCCAGCTCAAGCGCAGCCGCCGGCTCAGACTCAGGCGCAGCCGCCGGCGCTGGCCGGGCGCCGGGCGCGGGCGCGCCGCCGTCGAGCTATGTGGCCGTCGCGGCCGAGGATGGCCTGCGGCGGCTCATGCTGCCATCCATAGAAAACGAGCTGCGGGCCATGCTGACCGAAGCGGCCTCGGAGCAGGCAATCAAGGTGTTCGCCGCGAATCTCGGAAGCCTGCTCATGTCGCCGCCTGTCAGGGGCAACGCCGTGCTCGGCCTGGATCCGGCGTACCGCACGGGCTGCAAGTTTGCCGTCATAGACGCCGCTGGCGCCGTGCTCGAAACGGGAGTGGTGTACCCCACGCCGCCGCGCTCGATGGCGAAGGAGGCGGAGGCCGTTCTTTGCGCCGCGATAGACAGGCATGGCGTCGATCTCATCGCCATCGGGAATGGCACGGCCTCCAGGGAAACCGAGATCTTCGTGGCCGCGCTGATCAAGGGCCGGGGCGGGAAATGCGGGCGCGGAGGGAAAAGCGGGCGCGGCGCAAAAACTGTCCGAGACACCAGCGGCGCAGGCGTGGAAGGCGGCGCATACACCGCAGGCCCCGCAGGCGAAAGAACTGCCCAGAAGACCGGCGGCGCGAGCGGCGCAGGCGCCACATGCGAAAGAACTGTCCGCGACGACGGCGGCGCAATCGGGGAAAACGCGCGCGGCGGGGAAAACGCGCGCGGGCTGCGCTACATGGTCACGAGCGAGGCGGGGGCGTCCGTCTATTCCGCGTCCAAGCTGGGCGCGGAGGAGTTCCCCGACTTTGACGTTTCGCTGCGCAGCGCGGTTTCGATAGCGCGGAGGCTCAGGGATCCGCTGTCCGAGCTTGTCAAGATCGATCCCAAGGCCATCGGCGTCGGGCAGTACCAGCACGACATGGACCAGAAGCGGCTGGACGCCGCGCTCGCGGCCGTCGTGGAGGACTGCGTGAACCGCGTGGGCGTCGATCTGAACAGCGCGTCGCCGTCGCTTTTGTCCCATGTTTCGGGCATAGGCGGCGCGCTCGCGAAGAGCATCTGCGCCTACCGCGAGGCCAACGGCCCGTTCGCGGACAGGCAGCAGCTGAAAAAGGTGCCCAAGCTGGGACGGCGCGCCTTCGAGCAGTGCGCCGGCTTTTTGCGCATATACGGCGGCGCCAACGCATTTGACAGCACGCAGGTCCACCCTGAGTCGTACCGGGCGGCTGAGCGGCTGCTTGAGGCCATGGGCTACGCGCCGGGAGACATCGGCGGGGGCGGGGGCATGCCCGGCATCCGCGAGAGGGCGAGGGAGCTCGGCGAGGAGGCGCTTGCGGAGCGGGCCGGCCTGGGCCTGCCCACCATGGCGGACATCATCGGGGAGCTGCGCAAGCCGGGCAGGGATCCGAGGGACGACCTGCCGCAGCCAGCGCTGCGCTCGGATGTCATGGACATCAAGGACATAAGGGCCGGCATGACATTCACGGGAACCGTGCGGAATGTGGCCGATTTTGGCGCATTCGTCGATATCGGCGTCCACGAGGCGGGGCTTGTGCACATCTCGCAGCTGGGCGGCAAGTTTGTGAGGCACCCGACGGACGCAGTTTCCGCGGGGGACGTCGTGTGCGTGCGCGTGCTGGAGGTTGACGCGGCCCGCGGGCGGATTTCCCTCAGCATGAAGAAGGAGAATAATCTTAATTGATCGCCATAAAAAAATTCTTAGTGCTGCTGAAACGCCGGCCATTCGTCGCGCTGTACGCCCTGGCGTTTGTCACGGCGCTGGGCCTGCTGTTCCGGTTCATACCGGTCGTGGACATGGCGCTGGGCCTGGCGTCGCTGTCCGGCGCGAGCGCGCTGGACGGCGTCGTTTCGTTCGCGCGCTGGATCGCGTCGCCCGACATTATAGGCATCGCCTTGGCGGCCATGCTCGGCGCTTCGCTTTTTGCGGCGATGATCATGGCGCTGCTGTTCGCGGGGGCGCTTGGCTCGTTCGCGAAGGGGATGGAGGCGGCGGCCGGGTTTCCCGCGGGCGAGCGCGCCGGGTTCTGGTGCGGCTACCAGAAGCGCTTCACGCACATCGTGGCCCTGTTCTTCTCCGCGATGGCGATCTTCCTGCTGATGGCTTTCGTGTGGCTCGTGTCGTCGATACCGCTCGCGATCGTCAACGAAATGGCCGTGCGCGGCGCGCTGGGGCCGGCCGTGTACAATTTCATCATCGCGTTCACGGTTTTCGTCGTGTATTCGGGGTCGCTGTTTTTGCGGCTGTATTTTATGGCGTGCTTCCCCGCGCTGTTTTCGAGGTCGAAGAGGCCGATAAGGCGCGCGTTTTCATACGCGGGGAGGAATTTTTTCTCCCTCGCGCGGTATTTTGTCGTTCTGGACGTGGCGCAGATATTCCTCGGCTCCATATATGGATTTTTCGGGAGGAATATCGCGCTGTTCTCGCTGAACTGCGTCTTTGCGGCCGCGTCCGCGCTGTTTTTGCTCTTTGCCGTGTTTTATCGCTACGCCCGGCATAGCGCCGAGGGCGCGGGCGGCGCCGAGCATGCCGAGGAGGCTGAGGGCGCTGGATATGCGGAGGGCGGCGAGGACGGCGAGGGCGCCGACTACGATGAAGACGGCGAGGGCGCGGAATACGGCGAGGACGGCGAGGACGCGGGGGAAGCGGAGGACGGGGACGGCGACGAGGGCGACGAGGACTCTGATGGCGCCGAGGATGC
>JAISFK010000162.1 GCA_031263625.1 Clostridiales bacterium | reverse complement strand
TCGCGCGCGACGTGCTCCGCCAGCGTCGGGCTCGGCCTGCCGGAGACGTTGGCGCTCGGCGCCGCCACGGGGACGCCGGCCGCCCTCAGCAGCTCCCGCGCCACGGGGTGCGACGGCATGCGCACCGCGACCGTGTCCAGCCCCGACGTCACAAAACGCGGCACGTCCGGGCGCTTCCTCAGTATGAGCGTGAGAGGCCCCGGCCAAAAGCGCTCCATGAGCGCGGCGGCGAGGGGCGGGACGGGATCGGCGAGCGCCCGCAGCTGCCCGGCGTCCCATATGTGGATTATCAGCGGGTTGTCGGACGGGCGCCCCTTGGCCGCGTACACCGAGCGCACCGCAGGCTCGTCGAGGGCGTTGGCGCCTAGCCCGTACACGGTTTCCGTCGGAAACGCCACGAGCTCGCCCCGCCGCAGGTATTCGGCCGCTTTCTCGATCAGCCGGCCGTCGATGTCTGCAGGATCAATCCTGATAATGTCCGTGTTCATAGTCTGTGCTCATAATCCGCGCTCATGGCCGGTGTCCATAGCCCGCGCTCATAGTCTGTGCTCGTAATCCGCGCTCATGGCCGGCGTTCATAGTCAGTGTTCATGGCCGGCGCGTCCAACGGCTACCCGGCGACTTCCGGCGACTATCCGGCGGCGGCGCCGTCCATCTGGGCCATCTTCCTCGTCTGCTCGGTCGTGATCAGCCCGTCCACGATCTCGTCGATGTCGCCGTTGAGTATGTCGTCGATCTTGTACAGTGTGAGCCCGATCCTGTGGTCCGTGACGCGCCCCTGCGGATAGTTGTACGTTCTTATGCGCTCGTTGCGCATGCCGGTGCCGACCTGCTCCCGCCTGGCGCTCGCGACGTCGGATTCCTGGCTGCTGACGGCCATCTCGTGGAGCCTCGCGCGCAGCACGGACATGGCGCGGTCCTTGTTCTTGTACTGCGAGCGCTGGTCCTGGCACGTGACGACGATGCCCGTCGGCCTGTGCGTGATGCGGATCGCGGAGTCCGTCTTGTTGATGTGCTGGCCTCCCGCGCCGGACGCCCTGTACGTGTCGATCTCCAGATCGGACGGGTCGATCTGCACGTCAACCTCGTCCATCTCCGGCAACACCGCGACCGTCACGGTGGACGTGTGTATCCTGCCGGACGACTCCGTGGCGGGCACGCGCTGGACCCGGTGGACGCCGCTCTCGAACTTGAACCTGCTGTACGCGCCGGGCGCGTCTATCGCGAACACGATCTCCTTGAAGCCGCCGATCTCGGTGGGGTTCGAGTCCACCAGCTCGGGGCGCCAGCCCCGGCTTTCCGCGTACATGCTGTACATGCGGAACAGCGCGCCCGCGAACAGCGCCGCCTCCTCGCCGCCCGCGCCGGCGCGTATCTCGACGATCACGCTCTTGCCGTCGTTCGGGTCCTTGGGCAGGAGCATGATCCGGATCTCGCTTTCGGCCCTGGCCTGCCGCTCCTTCAGGGACGCCAGCTCGTCCTGGAGGAAGTCTTTGAGCTCCCTGTCGGGCCTGTCGCCGAGCAGCAGCTCCGCGTCCGCGATGTCGGCCTTCGCCTTCCTCAGCTCTCGCGCCTTCTCCACCAGGGGCGTCAGGTCGGAAAACTCCTTCATCAGCCTGCGGTATCTGTCCTGATCCGACGCGGCGCCGGGCTCGCTCAGCGACTTGCCCATCTCGTCGTATTTGTTTTCTATGCCGTCCAAATATTCTGCTATCCGCGTAATCGTGACCATTCCTTCCCGCATTACTGCAGCCCGCCCCGCGCTACAGCTCGCGCCTGCCCTCCAGCGAGCGCGCGAGCGTGACCTCGTCCGCGTATTCGAGGTTGCCCCCGACGGGTATGCCGTGCGCCAGCCGCGTCGTCCTGACGCCGAGCGGCTTTATGAGCCGCGAGATGTATATGGCCGTGGCCTCGCCCTCGATGCTCGGGTTCGTGGCCAGAATCACCTCGCGGACGCCCGGCGCCGCCAGGCGCCCCAGCAGCTCGCGGATCCTGATGTCGTCCGGCCCCACGCGGTCCTGCGGCGATATCGCGCCGTGCAGCACGTGGTACAGCCCCTTGTACTCGTTCGTGCGCTCCATGGCCATGATGTCCCTGGGCTCCTCCACGACGCACAGCAGCGACGGGTCGCGCTGGTGCGTGGCGGCGCATATGGGGCACAGATCCAGATCGGTCAGGTTGAAGCACTGCGGGCAGAAGTGAATCCTGCGCTTCGCCTCGACGATCGCGTCCGAAAACTCCAGCGCCCTCGCCTCCGGCATGGAGAGCATGTGAAACGCTAGGCGCTGCGCGGTTTTGTGCCCAATGCCCGGCAGCTTTTCAAATTCGTCTATCAGCCTTGCTATCGGCGCGGCGAAATACTCCACGCTAGAACAGCCCCGGCATGCCGCCAAGCCCGCCCGTGACCTTGCCCATCTCGGCCGCGGACGCCTCCTCCGCCATGCGCAGCGCCTCGTTGACGGCGGCGACGATCAGATCCTGGAGCATCTCGACGTCCTCGGGATCCACGACCTCCGGCTTTATGGAGATCTCCTTGATCGTCCTGTCGCACGCGGCCACCACGGAAACGGCGCCGCCGCCGGAGCTGGCGCCGACCGTCTTTGCCGCGAGCTCCTCCTGAATCCGCGCCATGTCCTTCTGCATCTTCTGGGCCTGCCTCATGAGGTTGTTCATGTTGCCGCCGCCGCCGAACCCACCGCTAAAACCTCTCGCCATGATTTGCGACCATTCCTTTTCAAGCTTTTGGGCATGCGCGGTTCCCCCCAGGAGCCTGAATCAGGCGCGCCTGCCGATTCCGCCATGCCGTCCATATCCGCAGAACCTTGACTGCATTGTACCACGCGCCCGTCCGGCGCGTCAATCCGTCGCGATTGCCCGGAAGGCTGAAGCGTGAAAACTAATTTTCATGCCAGCGGATGCCAGCGAATATGCCAGCGAATATCACAAAACATATCGGCGGGGCCTTGCCCGTATTTGTGCAGACATGATACAATGTCCACAGCAACCACGGCAGAAATATACAATCGTTTCGGGAGGCCGCAATGAAAAAGCTGTTTCAGAAGGGCCGGGATTTCAGGATTTACGCGGGCGTGATACTGCTTTTCACGATAGTGCCCATGCTCGCGGTTTCGCTTGTCATCTATCAGGCGGTTTCGGCGAGCCTCGTGTCGCAGATATCGGCGTCCCAGCAGCAGAAGCTCGAAAGCTTCCGCGCGCAGGCCGAGGCGCTCATTCGCGACGTGGAGCAGACGGCCACGCAGCAGGGCATGCTTTTTTCAAAATACTCAAACTACCGCAACCCGGCCGACATGCCGCTGAACGCGCTCTACGCCCTCCTGCGCTCCGGCGCGACCGGCAGGGCGGCGAACAACTACCAAAAAAGATGACGCAGGCCGCTTGCCCGCGTGGGGTATTTGCCTATGCAAGCCGTCTGCTGATGCCAAGCTATTTGCGCACGCTTGCGCCGCGCCCGCGCCTGTGCGCGTCTGGCTTTTGACGGTCATTGGGAGACATGTTTTTAAGATTTTAACGGTTTTAACGTCGGACAAGATGGAAAATATACGTTGAAGCGTGCGGCGGTTTGAGATATAATTCTTATAAAAAGTTGTGGGTAGGCGGTGGCGTTTTTTCAAAGGCCTGACTCGCCTTGCTACTTTGCCACAAGCGGCCAAAGGAGCCGTAGACTATGCGGGGGTAAAATCTCAACCCCCGCCGCCGTGGACGGCATAACGCTTAATATTCGGAAGGAGTTGTCGCCCGTGAGGGTTCAGAAAATTTATCTTGAAACAACCGTGTTCAACTATTACTTTGATATGGCGCGTGACGCTCACGCCGACACGGTTCGTCTGTTTAATGAGATGGCGGAGGGTAAATTCGAGCCGTTCACTTCTGACTATGCTGTGCGTGAATTGATGAACGCCTCGCAAGAGAAGCGTGATAAAATGATGGGGCTGATTACCCGATTCGATATTAAGGTTTTAGAGGAGAGCGAAGCAGCTAAAGCATTGGCTGACCGCTATATGGAAAACAAGCTGTTTCCTCTTAAATATATGGCAGACGCGCTCCACGTTTCGTGCGCATCAGTAGCGGGAATGGATATAATAATCAGCTTAAACTTCAAGCACATTACGAAAGCCCGGACGGTTCAAGGGGCAAGCGCGGTGAATGCTTTGAACGGATACAGCAATATTCAAACATGGTCGCCGATGGAGGTAGTTGGCAATGATGATGACGAAGAATAAAATTGAGGACGAGGTTGACGAGATTAGGTTTAAGATCTACGAGGAAATCAAGAACATGACGGCGAGCGAGTTGTCCGATTACTACCGTGAGAGCGGAGAGGCTGCTGCAAAAAAATATGGATTCAAGCGTGTGGCAGGCGTGAAAGAGTAGAAAATGTGCGCGAGCAGCCCGAGATGCAAAAGCCTGTCGGGCAAAAAATGGCGACAAAATTATCGTTGATATTGCAGGCGATTATGTGTCGTTGGAAAGTGGAAAATTACTTTGGATTATTAGTGTTCGCCTATGCTTTTATTTATCCATGGGGATGGGAATACCCCGCCCCTTGGGGCGTTTCAAACACGCGCGGAGCGCGTTGGGGCGAATACCCCTGCGGCTTGCCGCGGGGTAGTTTATTTTAGACAAACATGGATTATTTAGGGATAAGCTCTAAATTTCTGTGCCAAACATGGTGTAGCGTTTGATGATATACTCGTGAGCGATTGAAATTCCGACCGCAATTTGCGGTCGGACAAAGGAAACGAGTATTACTGACTCGCGATTATGGAAAATTCAAATGCTCGTCAGTATAACAGTGTTCGAGAATAAACCAGTCATAATTTGAAGTTGCTGGGCTATTCATTAAATTGCTGAATACATTAAAACGTAGATATCGAATACCATTTGGAAATATCGCAGGAGCTTATGCTGTCAAATAAAAAGCTATTTGATGTATTTACTGAGGGCCTGACTGAAGCAAACGCAAAACAGTTGAATACAGATATTTTTTCTGATACGAAGGGAAATGTCTCAGAAAAAAATCAACCCACAGATACCCAAAGATGCTTCATCGCAACGGCCATATATGGTTCGTATAATTGTCCCCAAGTATGGACGCTACGTCATTACCGCGATGATATATTAGCACATGCGTGGTACGGAAGGATGTTCATTCGCTTGTATTATGCCATAAGTCCTGCAATCGTTAAAACGTTTGGCAAGACGGCTTGGTTCAACAAATTCTTCAAGAAGAAACTTGACACTTTGATAGATATACTCGTGTTCGATTGGAAATTCCGACCGCAATTTGCGGTCGAACAAAGGAAACGAGTATTACTGACTCGCGTTAATGGAAAATTCAAATGCTCGTCAGTATAAGCTAAACGCAGAATAGCCATAGTCCCGGATAGCCAAATAGTTACCGAAAGTCAAACAGTCGTTACGACTCTGGCGCGGTTCATCGCGCCGTTGACACAGCATACTCACCGCAAACGGGCTCGGAGTGCTCTTGGAGTCGCGGCCCGCCTCCACGGCGCTGCTCGCGGGCAACGTGATAGCGTACAACGACATGCGCAACCTCAAGCGGCAGGGAGTGTTCGGTTTCCAAAACGCCGCCGGCAACGTGGTTGCCTACAACCGCATCGTCAACACGATGACCGAGACGGCGGACGGCGGCGCGATTAACTTTGCACAGATGGCGAACCTGGCGGCCCCGACCATCGTATACGGCAACTACGTGGACGGCGTGACGGGGCTGCGCCGCACGGGGCCGGGGCTCGATGGCAGGGGCGTCTTCGGGGGCATGGGCATATACGCAGACCACTCGACGAGCCATGTCTACGCATTCGACAACATCGTCCGCAACACCAGGTACGCCGCGCACTAC
>JAISFK010000431.1 GCA_031263625.1 Clostridiales bacterium | reverse complement strand
CGCCCAGATCATACGGCGCCGCAGCCGCGCTCGCCTGGGCAAGATCGATCAGCCTGCCGTCGGCGTCGTACAGCGCCAGCAGAATGGCCACGCCGGCCGGGTCGCCCGCGCCGGGGACGTAGCTCGCCCGCGCGCTGACCGCGCCCGTCTCGCTGTCGGCGCTGATGCGCAGCTCGGTTTCGCCGTATGCCGTTTTCGACCACGCCATCGTTTCGTCGGCGTCGAACTCGGCGGTCGGCATGAACGTGTAGCTGTACTCGAACGTCTTGCCGCTCGCGCCGATCGACGCGCTCGCAGGGTAGCCGCCCTCGTGGCCGACGCCGCGCTGCGCGAGGTTGACGCTCAGGTACGTGCTCTCGGACGGCGCGACGGCATACAAGTGCTGCTGGCCCGTGAGGTCGTCCTGCGAATAGTGCAGGGCGTTGAACTCGATCAGCCCGTCCGTGCACTTGTCGCCGTCGAACACGTCGTTGCCGGCGTGGCCGCCCGCCTTGACGAGCAGGCCGAAGCCCGACTCGTCGGTAAGCGCCAGCCAGCGCGTTTCCACCTTGTTGCCGCTGTTTTGCGGCCGGAGGTGCTCCGTGTAGTTTTCGGCCACGGTCGCGCTCCAGACGCCGACGGGGCTGCCGAGCCTGCGGTCAACGTATGACTCGCCGGAGCCGCCGCCGCGCCCGTACCACGCTATGTTCTCGAATCCCGGCGCGACGGTCATCGTCGTGCCGATCAGCGGCGCCTCCGGCTCGGACGCTATCGCGCCGAAGGCATACTTCTCGCCGACTTCGACCTCGCCGCTCGCGTAGACGGTGTACGTCGTCTCATAGGCGCCGTTTTTCGCGGGGAGCGAGCCGGCCACCCTGACGACGGCGGCGCTCCAGCCCGGCCCGCCCGACCCGTCTGCCCCGGCCGGCCCGGCCCGCTCGACCGCCACGGATTCGACGGTTCTGCCCGGCGCGACGCCGCGCCACGAATTGAGCGTCCCGGCCCACTGGACGTCGTCGTCCACGGGTGCGCGCCAGAAGCTCGGCTCGGGGCCGCTTTCGAGCAGCACCCGCCCGCCTGCGGCGTATGAATCAATGACGCCGCTGGCCTTGTCTATGCTGAGGGCGAAGCCGTCGCCCGAAATGGTCACGGCGCCGTCCGTCTCGACGACCGCCAGCTCGCCCTCCGGGAACGGCAGAACCGTCTTGCCCGGCACTCCGGACGCTTCGGACGCGCCGGACTCTCCGGACGCCTCGCCGAGCGCCCCCGGCGCCCCGGACGCCCCCGGCGCCCCGCCAAAGCTCACCGGAATCTGGCTCGCGGACACGACGTGCCCGGCTTTCGCCCACGGCGCGTCCTCCTTCGTCTTAAAATACACGGTGAGGAAATACTCCGCGCCCGGCTTGGGCGTTTCGGGTGCCGAATACGGCGCGGCGAAATCGACCGAGGTCATCGTGGCGCCCGACACGCCCGCCGGCGCGGGCGCAAGGTCGAGCGACAGGCCCTCCGCGCTCTGGATGGCCTTGCCGTCCTCCAGCAGCTCCCACGACATGTCGAACTCGCTGGCGTTCGTGAACAGGTATTTGTTGTTCACGACCAGCCTGTCGCCGCCGGAGACGGACAGCTGCGGGCCCGTGAACAGGAACACGGCGCCGTCCGCGCCCGTCGGGGGCGAGGCGGCGATCTCGTCTGCGCCAAGCGCCCCGTCCAGCAGCCGCGCCGACGCGATGTAGCCGTCATAGTCCCTGCTGAAGCCGACGGCGTAGCCGAGCGCGATGCCCGTGCCGTGGGCGTTTATCGTCCCGCTGTCCGTTCTCTCGCCAAGCTTTGCGCCGTCTAGGTACAGGGCCATCGTGCCGCCGGAGTACGTGGCGGTCAGCCTGTGCCAGCCGCCGACATATCCTTCGGGCTGCGGTATCGTCAGGCTGCGCCAGCCCGCGGTCGTGTTTATCGTGAAGTCAACGTTGCCGGCGTGCTCGCGAACCATGAACTGGCTGTCGTTGCCCTTCTCCATTATGTTCTTCGTGCCGGAGCCCGACGTCGGGTATATCTGAACGTCCATCGTGAAGCTGTTGCGGACGCTGTCGTAGTCGCTCAAATTCGCGTAGTACCGCCTGCCCCTGAGCGCCGCGCCGGAGTAGCCCTGGTAGCCGCTTACGGCGCTGCCGCTACCGGTCGGCCTGTTGTCCGGGTGGATCGCGTCGGTGTCGAGTATTTCCGTCACCACCGGCGCTGGCTCAATCGTCAGCATGCGGTACTGGTGCTTCATCTCGTCGGCCTGCGGCTTGACGTCGCGGGTGGCCAGGATCGTGCCGTTGCCGGAGAAGTTGCCGTCGTTCGGGCTGTCGCCCCAGTCGCCGCCGTAGCCGTAATAGCTGTCCTCGCCGCTCGCCGCCAGCGAGGCGTATTCCACCGGCTCGATATCGACAATGCCGACGCCCGGCTGGTATTCCGACTCGCCCAGCAGCTCCAGCTGGAACACTGTCGCGCCGTCCGGCGCGGCGGGCGACGACGCGGCGACTTCGGCCTCCGTCAGCGCGCGCCCGAGCACGCGGGCGTTGCCGATATAGCCAGAGTAGCGCCGGCCGCCGTTGTCGGAGCCGACGCCGATGCTCTGCGACTGCTCGGAAACTTCGTTGATCGTCGCGCGCTCGCCGACCTTCGCGCCGTCGATGTACAGCGTCAGCATGTGGTCGGCGTAAGTGCCCGTCAGCCTGTGCCAGCTGTTCTGGTAATTCGCGGGCTTGGGGGCGTAGATCGTCTGCCAGCCGTTGTTGTCGTTGCCGCCCGTGCTCCCGGCCTTGACGAACCACTGGATCGTGTCGCCGTATTCCTTGAGAATCCACTGGTAGTCGCTCTTGCTCAGTATCGTGTAGTGCGCGCCGGGCGCGCTGCCGGTCGAATACACGTCCGCGTCCACGGTGAAGCTGTCGGTCAGCGCGTAGTCCTTGCTGTACGTGAACGTCGCGTAGCCGTTGAGCGCCTTGCCGCCGTAGCCGCCTGGGCCCGACGCGACATAGCCGTCATAGGCGGCTGTCTTGGAGCCGGGGTGCGCCGAGTCGCGGGCGATCTGCTTTATCTTGGCCAGCGGCGTGCGCATCGACTGGTCAACCCAGTCCCAGACGAACCCGCCCATCGCCTGCGGGTACTTGTCGAAAATGGCGGTGTACGGCGTCCAGCCGCCGCCCGAGTTGCCCATCGAGTGCATGTACTCGCACAGGACGGCGGGCTTGCCCGCCCCCGCCACGGTGCTCTCCCAGCTGGCCGCGCTCGGATACATCTGGCTTATCATGTCGTAGGGCGCGCCCGTGTCGAACTCGCTGTGGATCGGGCGCGACGGGTCGCGCAGCTTGATCCACGACGCGGTGTACGCCTGAAAATTCGCGCCGCCGCCCGACTCGTTGCCCACCGACCACGACACGACGGACGGGTAGTTCTTGTCGCGCTCGACCATGTTGGCCGTGCGGTCGCGCAGCATCGGGCCGTAGGCCGCCTCGTTCGATATGTCCCTGTTGCCGTGGCACTCGATGTTCGTCTCGTCCATTATGTACAGGCCGTACTCGTCGGCCAGGTCGTAATAGCGCGTGTCGTGCGGGTAGTGCGCCATGCGGATCGCGTTGACGTTGTATTGCTTCATCAGCTCGACGTCCCTGCGGATGATGTCGAGCGTCATGACGTTGCCCTTTTCGGGGTTGAACTCATGCAGGTTGGCGCCGTAGAGCAGCAGGCGCGAGCCGTTGACGAACACGCGGCCGTCCGCGCCCTGCGTGAACTTCATCTCCCGGAAGCCGACGCGTATGGCCGTGACCTCGTCGCCCGCCTGGAGCACGAGGTAATAGAGGTTCGGGTGCTCGGCGCTCCACGTCTTCGCGTTCGGCACGGTGAAGCTGAACGGTATTCTCGCGCCGTCATACGACGTGTTGCGGTAGCCCTGGCCGAGCGCCAGCGCCTGCCCCGTGCCGTCCGGCGTCGCTATCTCCGAGAACGCGCCCGTCCTCGCGGCGCTCGCCACGAGCTGGCCGCCGTCGTACAGCTTCGCGGTCACCGGAACCGAGTCGCGCCCGGCCGTCGCCCCGCCGAGCGAGAAATCGCGCAGCAGCGCCGTCACGTCCAGCCGCCAGTCGCCGTCGTAGACGCCCGCGACAACCGGTGCCGTCTTTGCCTCAAAGTCGAACAGGTCCACCTTCTGGCGGGCCAGCAGGTAGACGTTCCTGGAGATGCCGGACAGATCTATCATGTCCTGGTCCTCGAACCACGCGCCCACCGACCAGCGGATGACCTGGACGGCGATCGTGTTCTCCCCGTCGTAGTCTATGTACGGCGTTATGTCGAACTCGTGCCGCGTCATCGAGTCCTCGGAATACCCGGCGGCGCGCCCGTTTATCCACAGATAGAACGTGTCCGCGCCGTCAAAGTTCAGGAACACCGAGCGGTCGGACTCCTTCCATTCGGCCGGCACAGTGAACGTCCTGCGGTACGTGCCGACGCCGTTGTACGCCGCCGGCGCGTCCGGCGCGGAGGCGCTGTTGCCGTAGCCCGCCCACGGGTACGTGACGTTCGTGTAGATGATCCGGTCGTACTTCAGCGAGCCGTCCTCGTGCCAGTTCGCCTGCCACTGCCCCGGCACGCTAATGGGATCCCAGGAGGACGCGTCGAATCCGGGCTGCTCAAAGCCCGGCTGGATCCCGTTGCCGGGCCACGGCCGCGCGGCCGGGTTCACGGCGTAAAAGAAGTCCCAGTCACCGTTGAGCGGCTGGATGAACGGCGAGTTTGGCGTCAGCCCCTCGTCCGAGAACGGCGTGAGCGTGTGGTTCGCCATCGCGCTCGCCTCGTCGGCGTAGGGGTAGTAGTTGGCGCGCGGGTTCTCCGAGCCGAGCGCGAACGTGCCGCGCCCCTCCGCGCCGGTGTACTCGCCGCCCGTGAACGCTATCGGCTCGCCGCCCGGATCGGCGCTGGCGTAGAAAGCCGCGACGGCCGCGTCGATCGCCTCGCGCCCCGCGGCCGCGCCCGGCGCGCCGACGGTGTCCATGACGCCGGCGATGGCGGCCAGGCAGGCGTCAAGGGCCGAAGCTGGATACTGCCCCACGCCGGAGCCGATCGGCTCGGCCTTGACCCGCGCCGCCTGTTCGGCGCCGTAGGCCAGCGCGCGGCTCAGGGCGTCGCTTCCGGCCGCCACATCGACGTTCAGCTCGGCGATGCAGAGGTAGCGCGCGGCGCTTCCGCTGGGCTGCGTCGTGTCAAGCAACAGGACGTATCGCGCCGCGACGGGGCTGCCGAGCGCCAGCGTCTTCTCGCCGAGCCCGGAGAAGCCGCTCGCGGCTTTCACCTTCGCGAACGACGCGCCGTCGGCGCTCGCGTAAATCTCGACGTTCGCCGGATTGTGCGCGGCGCTGTTCTGGCGCGGCGTCCAGCTGACCGACGCGACAAGAAATTCCGCGCCGAGATCGAGCTGAATCCAGTGGCCAAAGCCCACGCCGGGCTTGGCGGCGGAGTTGTCGCGCGGCGCTTCGTAAGTTTGCCACGCGGTGTGCCAGAACGTCCCCGCGTTCCCGTCAAGGACGTTGGCGGCGGGCGCGTTCTCGCCCGAAGTTTCCTGCGAGCTGGCGCTCGCCGACATGCGCGCCTGCGGATACCTGAAGACGTCGCCTTCAGACTCCGCAAAAGCCGGCGCCGCCGGCAGCGCGGGCAGCGCCCCGAGCGCCACAGCCGCCGCCAGCGCGAGCGCCGCCGCGCGTTTGGGTTTCCTTCTCAGTCTCAGTTTAAGTCCCAGTCTCAGTCTCAGTCCATGCATTTGCCAACACCCTCCCAACAAAGTAGTCGCCGCAGTCGCGCCAGTCGCCGCAAAAGCAACCGCCGCAGCCGCATTAGTCGCTACAACCGCGTTTGTCGCCGCAGCCGCCATTGCAAGCCCCCAGGTTTTTGTATAACTTTTGTTTAGCATGTCGCTTTTCAGGGTATATAATCAGGTTACATTATATTCTTAAACAAAAATAAACGCAATAGGCTTTTACAGCATTATAAGTTGGGCATAAGTTGGGCTATAAGCTGGGATGTTCAATTTGCGAAATGCGCGGAATACGCGGAAGCTGCCCGGCAAACAATTCCCAATCCCGCTGATGGCAGATGAAATCTTCAATGCCCGCTAACGCCAAATTGCCCTTTTGATGTTCGATTATTTTGCTGTCGCCGCAATAGACGACAAGGCGAGAAACCGCGTACTCATCGCTGATTCCTAAATTCGCGAGAACGCCGTCGTCGTATAGATGCCTGGCCTCGTTTGCAAATATGGTTCTGACGTCAATTCTTCCTTTGCTCTTGACTTCAATCAGCCGGACAGTTTTGTCGGCGAAATTCTTAACGACAATATCAACTTCTCTCAGCTTTTCGTCGCGATAGCGGAACACTTCGTCGCTCTTTTTCGCGCTCCGCAAAACGTGCGCGAACGAAACGCTTTCATTGATGAATCCTTCGGCGGCCTGGTGAATCCCGCGCTCAAATTCCGCCTGATTTATATCGCTTAGTTCAAGCGCGTCTTTTACAGTCTCGCCAGCGGCGTATGACATCAGTGCCGCCTGAGAGAAGTAGTAGAGAGCGTCTTTAACGCCAGCGCCGCCAAAATTGGCGGCGGCGCTATAGGCCTCTGTCAGGCAGTCAACCTGCAACAGGAAGGCGATAAGCATTTCAACTGTCTCCGCAGGGTAGTCTATCCCATTGAAGTCGTCATAGACCGCCATAGCTTCGGCCACGCGCTTTCTCAAGTCGCGCTTGTCTTCCTTTGTCCAGTTGCTCACAGCCTCGCCGAAATCAAGAACGTTCTTCTCGTTGGCGTATTCTGCAAAATGCCTCTTGATTGACTTTTCCGCCGTGCATTTAAGCACGCTGACAATGACCTTGTAAACAATGGCGGCGCTCACATCCAGCAGCCTGTCCGTGTATGCGTTAGGGCGGCTTGCATCGAACGCGCAATGCCGCATTGTGCGCAGCAAATTTTCGACAAGGGCCGCTTGGATAAACTCAGGCATGCCATCCGAAGCAAATATGCCGCCCGAGGACTTGTACTCCTCAAATGAAGCGCCGGTGATCCTTTTGTATTCATCAAACGAGCACCAATTAGCAGAGAACTGCTCGCAGCGGTGAAACAGCGAAGTCACCCGCGCCATGTTAAGCAAAAAGCTGTCGGTTCCGGAGATGACGATCTTGATTTTGTGGTCGGGAACATATGCGTCCGGCCATTCAGCCACGGCGTTTAGAAAGCCTTCAAGATATGTCGCCTCATCAATGAAGAAATGCGAGCAGCCTTGCGCAGCCAACGCTTTGATCTCAATGTTGGCGTCGCCCATTGCAAACTCATCGTAGTTGAACCGCGCATACGCGACTTTATGCCCGCGATTGATCAGTTCCTCCGCGGCTTGGAGCATGCCAACCGTCTTCCCGGTTGACCGCAGGCCATACACAATTCCTATCTTGCCATTGTAGTTCCCGCTAACGCAATACTTCACAAGCGGCGCGACAAAATCGCGCTGCTTAAATCTGCCGCGTTCGTCAGCGGTCAGCTGTTCGATTCGGTTCGATAGCGCGGCTCCAACCAAGAAATGTTTTGGTTTCCTTCCCCGCCCGATCATTTGTCAACACCATCCCAACTGCCTTACAGGCGCTGGCTTATTGTTATCACGAGTATATTTTTTGCGGTTTTGCGCCTGTAATGCGCTGATTTTATGCTATACCAGCCGCCCGCCCTCTGTCAAGCCAGTTTTTTCACGCTCAGACCTGAAGCATCAAGGGGCATCAAGGGGCGCAGAACCGCCGCTTTTCTGCAAATGCAAAATGATATGTCAAACTGTCTCAGAAATAAAACCTCAGCAGGCGGCTTTTGACGCTCGCCCCGGCGCTTTCCATGAGCATTTTGGAGTTGCGGTTGCCGCACTTGCACTCGGACACGGGGACATATCCCTTCCCGGCCGCAATTTCCCTGAGCCTGAGCAGCGCGCTCGTGCCGTACCGCCTGCGCCGGTATCCCTCGCGGATGATCATGCCGAGGCTCGCATAGGCGTCCACGACTCTCTGATAGTCGATGACGCCAAACCCGACGACAGGGCCGCCGCCCCCCTCGACATCCCCGGCGTCCCTAGCCTCCCTGGCGTCCCTGGCGTCTCTTATGGCGTAGATCTCCTCGCAGCTTTTCGCCACTTCCGGGTGCTCGAGCTCGTATTTGAAAAAATCGCCGCAAAGGCCCAGCAGCGCCCTGTCCTCCTCTGCGTCCACATCCGCCAGCCGCAGAGCCACGGCGGGCAGATCGCGCGGCAGAGCTTGCGGCGGCGGCAGATGCGGCGTAGGTTGCGGCAGATGCGAGGACAGATATTGCGGCATAGCTTGCGGCGGCTGCGCCAGCAGTCCTTGCGGCGGATCCTGCGGGCGCGCGCCGGAGTAGACGGAGAGATAGCTTTCCGTTTCGATCCTGCTGTAGCCGTCCAGCGCATGGCTGAGAAAAAACTCGTCGCCCGTCGGGATCAGCGCTTCTTTGACGGATTTGCGCTTGCGGATGTCGGCGAATATCTCCTGTGAAAGGCGGCCATGCGCCTCGTCCACATGGAACAGCACCAGCAGCCCGCCGCGGTGGAGGGCAAAATACCCGGCGACGCCGCGCGGATCCTCAATGGCGTAAAAATCGCTCTCCCACACGCACAGCTCCCACGAGGCGTCCACGAGGATCCCATTCTCCTTGTAGTAGCTCGCGATGCGGGCCTTGAGGCGCTCGTATGGGCATTTCGCGAAGCGCAGGCCGCTCAATGTGCCATCATTCATGTTTGGGCCGTCCCTTAAATTATTTTGTTTGTCAAACGGTCAGCCGCAGCTGGTCGGCCGCAGCTGCTCAGCCACGGCCGGCGACATGCTTGACCAGCGCGAGGATGTTCTCGCCGTTTTCGTAGCGGTAGTCCATTGCATCCATCAGCCGCTTTGCCATGAATATCCCCAGCCCCCCTATCGGGCGCTCGCGCAGCGCCAAATCGGTGTCCGGGTCCCCGCGCTCCAGCGGGTTGTAGGGCGCGCCGCCGTCAATGAACGTCACCGTCAGGCGGCCGGCCGCCTGATCCGCCTCGCAACGCACGGTCACGGCGCCCTCATGCCCGTCCGCGTAAGCATAGCTGGCAATGTTGATGAAAATTTCCTCCATCGCCAGCTCCACGCCCATGCGCTCCCTGTCGGACGGGCGCAGGCGCTCAAGATACCCTTGCGCGAAATCCCACACCCGCGCCAGATTGCCTCGGCTTGCCGACGTGGCCAGCTCGCCGCGCCGAACGCCGCCGGGCGCGGCGGCCGATTCAGCGCCATTGCCGCATGGCGCGGCGGCAGGGCCAGCGAGGCTGCCGCTGGGCACCGCCGCTGATTCAGCGCTATTGCCGCCCGGCGCCGCGGCCGGCTCTGAACTATTATGTTTCATGGCTCGCTCCGATTTTTTGGCATGTCATAATCACATTGCACGAATTTTTGCCCAGAAACGGGACGCGCCGCGCCGCCGAATCCAGCACGGCAAGCCGCGCCGCCCGGTTTTCGTCCCGGCACAGCCTGTACGCCAGCGGGCTGAGGATATGGCAATACTCCCGGTGCGCGACAGCAAGCCCCGCGCCGTCCAGCAAGCCGCGAATGTAGCCGGGCGAGTAGAGGCGCAGCCGTTCCGTCTCCCCGCAGTAGAACGTGTCCGCCACGCAGGCGTCGCGCCCGTAGTCCTTTGTCCCGAGCAGCTGCAGCGTGCGCGTCTGCTCGAAGTCGAAAATCAGGAAGCCGCCGTCCCTGAGCACGCGCGAAAACTCGGGCAAGGCCCTGCTGGCGTCGCAGTAGTCGATGACCGAGCCGACGCACAGGCAGCCGTCAAAGACGCCGTCGCCAAAAGGCAGCGCCTCCGCGGACGCCTCGCATGCCCTCGGCAGGGCGGCGATTTTGTCGAACACGATGTCCACGTGGTAATGCTCGGCCAAAATGCCGTACTCGTTTCCGGCGGAGCCAACGTTCAGCAGCTTTGTCGCCGCCCCCACCGCCATTTTGGCCGCGGCCCTTTCCAGATAGCCCTGCGTGAAGCGGTGGGTGTAGCTGTGCCACTTGTCGTCTTCCGGCCATATCTCCGCAAGGCTGCTGTATCTGCTCTTTATTTTTTCGATGTCCAGCTCAAGCTCCATGCCCATATCCCGCTCCATGCCCATATCAAATTTCGCGCCCCTCATCCCAGAGCCTCGCGCCTTCTCCCGCGCCCCGCCGCCGAGGCGAGCGCGAACAGCAACAGCGCGGCCGCCATCCCGATGCCCATGGCCCACATGCCCGCCCGCTCGCCCAGCACCATGGCGGCGGCGAAGCAATATGAGGACATGGACTGCGCCAGGCCGCCCACGACGTTGCTCACGCCAAGGGCGGCGCCGGCGCCATAGGCGCGCGTGGCGGGCAGCTGCGAGAAATACACGTTCTGCGCCGTGAACGAAAAGCTGTCCGCGAGGGCGAACACGGCGGTGGCCGCCAGCAGCGCGGGCAGCGCGGGCGCGGCCGCATAGAGCGCCAGCGCGAGGGCGATCATGCCGCAGCCCATGAGCAGCACGGTTCCGGCCCTGAACATGCCCGTCAGCTTCGCTGTCAGCGGCGGCCCGACGTACACGGACACCATGCCGTAGGCGAAGACGACGCGGCTGATGTTCTCCTCCCCAAGCCCCCGCGCGCTGCCCGCCAGCGGCAAAAAGTAATAGGCGAAGCCGTTGCACAGCATGTACGGCGCCACGACGAGCAAAAAGAAGGCCAGCACGCCGGGAGACACGATGAACCGGGCGAAGCCCGGCGCGGGCGCGGCGCGGCTGCTGTTTGGCGCTGCGGCGCCATCGGGCGCCGCCGCGCCTGCCGCGCCGGCTTCAGGACACGGGCTCATGCTGCGGCTCTGCCCCGGAAGCATGCCGCGCGCCCGGTTCCGAATCCGGCCCAGCCCCCAGTCCCGGCCTCTGCTCCAGTCCCAGCCTCGGCCCCATTCCTGCCCACGGCCTCGCCCCCTGTTCCGGCCCCGTTCCCGCCCACGGCCTCGCCCGCTGTCCCGGCCACGGCCCCCGCCCCGCTCCGTCGCGTCCGGCAGGGCGCCGCCGCCGCACATAAACAGGACGTAGGCCAGCAATACCAAAGCCGCGAGCGCCGAGGCCAGAAACACGGCGCGGTAGCCCCACGCGAGGGCGATCCCCGTGCCGATCGCGAGCCCGCAGTTCGTGCCGGAGCTGTAGCCCGCATAAGACATGCTGAAGCCGTATTCCACCTCCCGGCTGTCCTCCCTCGCGGCGGCGATGGCGTCCGCGCAGTTCTGCGTCAGCCCGGCGCCCACCCCCACGACGGACTTGGCCGCGGCGAACATCCACAGGCTGCCGGACAACATGGACAGCAGCTCGCCAAAAAAGAGCAGCGACGCGCCCGCGACGAGCAGCGGGAAAAGCCCGGCGCGCCTGCCCACTCGCCCCCCCGCGACAGCGGCCAGCCCGAAAAAGAAGAAAGTGGCCGAATACGCGATCGCCACGCCCACCTCCATGGGCACGCCCAGGCGCTCCGCGTACAGGCTCCGCGCGAACAGTGGGCTGATGACGAGGGCGAAGCAGTCCAGCAAGTACAGCAAAAACATGAGCGGGCGCACCGCCCCCGCGCCAATCAGGCGCTTTTCGCCCCCGCGGCCGCGGCTCTTGAGCTCGCCGGCGGCAAAGATCAGCTCTTTGAGCAGGAGCAAAACCACAAAGACCGCGAGCAGCGCGCGGAGCGCGATCTCCAGCAGCAGCTCGGACATCTCCCGGCGAAACGCCCTGAGATCCACGCCCATCTCCAGCGCCCCCGCCACCGCCCCGCCCGCGTCCAGTATGGGCGTGACGGTGTAGGCGTACTCGCCGGTGTAGTCCACGACGTCGGGAAACACTATCTGCGCCTTTTGCTCGTAGGCGATCTGAAATTCCGTGCCCTCGTAGGGGTAGTCCATCGGATAGAGCGCCCCCCACTGATCCGCGCTGGAGTACACGTAGTAAACGCGCCCGTTGATCACGCGGATCAGCATCCTGTACACGCCGCGATCCCAGTCGGCCGAAACCGGCTGAAAGCCCCCGTCCTCGTATATCATGCCCAGATCGCCGCTACCGCTCATTGGCGCGAGCTGCCGCCTCAGCTCGGCGTAGTCCTCGCCCCCGTAGTCGCCGAGCGCCCCTATCCGGGACAGCGCCTCGCCGTCCACGGACGCCGCCGTCAGCGCGGAAAGGGCGGCGAGATTGTCGATGGTGTCGCGGGAAAACCGGCTGCTGAACGTGCTGGAATACTGCGCCGCCACGAGCGCCGCCACGACCGCCACCGCCGCGGCCAGCATGAGCGAGGAGGCCAGCCGCTCAATGCCCAGCGCCCTGTACGCGCGCATGAAGATCCGGCAGAGCAGCGCCAGCGCGCCGGCCGCCAAGGCCGCCGCAGACAGCCACCAGAGCCAGATGGACAGCCGCTTTGCGCCGCCGAAAAAGAAAAACGCGGGCATCGCCTCCGTCGCGCCGCCAGACGCTCCGCCCGGCGCGCTGCGGAGCAGATCGCAGCGCAGCAGATCGTAGCGGCTGGCCAGCAGCGCCTGCCCGCCCGGCGCGGCGCTGATCCAGTAGTACAGGCGCGGATCCTGCGCGAAGCCGGCGCCGCCGCCGCCCAAATCGGCGGCCAGCTCAAACGCGCCGCCGCGCATGGCGTAAAGGCGGCGCTTGCCGATGTCGCTGACAAGCAGAACGCCCTCGCTAACGCAGAGGCCGTATGGCAGATAGAAATCGGCGCCGCCGCCGTCGCTGGCGCCGGCAGCGCCGACGTCGGCGGCGTTGCCGCTGGCGCCGGTGGCGTTGCTACTGGCGCTGCTGCTGGCGTTGCCACTGGCGCCGGTGGCATTGCTACTGGCGCCGGTGGCATTGCCGTCCAAAACGGCGGCCGCGCCAGACAGTTCGGCGGCATCGCTGCCGGGATATGGCAACTCCCTGTGCGCGCCGTCCCGCGACAGCTCCCGGAGGACGCCGAATTTGTCCGCGGCGTAGACAGCCCCCGACTCCGGGTCGCAGGCCGCCGCCAGCGTCAGGGCCTCCGCGCCCGGATACGGGAAAACCGCGACGGCTTCCGGCGCCGGCGCGGCCTGGGCCGTGTCCAGCCGGTACAGGGCCAGGTCGTCCGGATGCTTTTCGATGTAGTAGAGCCACTGCCCGTGCGCGACAAGGCCGAGGTAGCCGCTTGTATACAAAGGCAACTCCGGTTGCCCTGGCAGGCCCGCCTGCTCTGGCGAATCCGGCTGCTCCGGTTGCCTTGGCAGCTCCGGCTGCTCCAGCTGCCTTGGCAGCGGGGAGCCTTCGCTCCCGTCCCCGTAGCTCTGGGACAGGAGGGTGCGCGCGAGCCGGCCGCTCCGGGTGTACTCCAAGATGTCCGCGCGGACGATCCGCTCGCTGTCGTTGAAGTCGTAGGCCGTGACCCACGCCCCGCCTGACGGGGAGGGCGCTACCAGGCGCAAAGCGCCCCCCGGCGCCGCGTCCCAGCGAAAGGCGCCGTCCTCCCCGAAGCATATCAGCCGGGCCTCGCCGGAGTCTATGGCATAACATTCGCCCCCAAAGCCCTGCGCCGCGTATGAAAAGCTGTCCCCTGCCACGCCGGCCGCCCACGGGGGCTTGTTAAAATAGCCCGCGTTCAGCGCCGCATAGGCGCCGAGCGCCAGAAAAAGGCATAAAATCGCCGCCCGCCCGATCCTTTTCCCGCGCGCCTGCGCCACGGCCACAGCTACGTCTTCTCTCATTCCCCAGCCTTTCCTGCCCCATGTTCTGCGGCAGCCGCAGCCCCGCCGGGAACTATGCCGGCCACAGAGATGCGAATTGCGTGTGTTTTATACAGAATCACTGTTCCGCCTCTTTGGCGCGGTATTTCGGCAGCAGCCGGATCGGGCGCAGCGATTCCTTGAAGCGGCGCAGCCCGGGGATCCCGATGTCTTCCTCAAAATTCAGGTATGCCGCGCCGGGGGCGCACAGCCGGCAAGCCTGGTCAATGAGATGGAAAGACAGGCCCGTGTGGCGGCGCCTTGCGCATATGCTCAGCAGATCCGCCATGCCGCCGCCCATCATGCCCAGCAGCGCCAGCGCCTCCGGCTCGCCGTCCATGTACAAAACCACGCCGGCGGCGCGCAGGTCGCCCAGATCCCGCAAAGCCCGCAGCGCCACGTCCCTTACGCAGCGGAAGCCGCAGCCGCCGCAGTCCCTCGCGGCGCACCAGCCGTCCAAAACCAGCCGGCAGTCCGCGATCCGGCCGGGCGAGTCTATCAGCTCCGCGCTCACGCGGTGGCGCCGCAAAAAGCGCGCGCGGTTCATGCGGCGGTTCGAGTTTTCCGGGCCGTCAAAGCGCGTCAGCTCCGAAACGAGGTAGATGTAGTCGCTCTCGCCGGGATCCGTCCACACCTCGTAGCCCGGCAGCCGCCTGAGCCGCGCCGCCTCCCGCCCGGACATGTACGCCAGCCGGAACGGCTCGCCCGCCAGCTCGAATATGCGGCGCAGGCGCGCGATCGCGCCCTCGAAGCGGGCCGGCTCGAAGCGGGGCGACTCGAAGCCGCCCAGAGGCGGGAAGGCCAGCAGGCTGTTGTCGCTCTCCAGCAGCAGGACGAGCAGGCAGCCGTGCTCCCTGTCCTCCCAGCAGAGCATCGCGTCCTCCTGGGCGTAGGCGCACGCGCTGAGCAGGCTACGGCTGGACACCGTGGTTCGCGGCTGGTAGCGCAGCCAGAGCCCGCGCAGCTCCGGCGTTATCGGCGCGAAGGCGAAAGGGGCCGGCAACCGCCGCAGCGCCGCCGCAAGGCGCTCGCCGCGCTCCCGGTAGTAAGCGGCGTCAAGCACAGGGTGCGGCCTCGCTTTCGCGCGCGCGCTCGCCGGAGCCCGCTTTATCGTCTGCGGCATCCGTTTCGTCCGCGACGCCCGTTTCGCCTGCGGCATCCATTTCGCCCTCGCCATCGCCCGCGCCGGAGTCAGCTTTATCGCCCGCGCCATCGCCCGCGACGGTCGCCTCACCCCCACTGTCGCTTTGGCCCGCGCCGCCTGCGCCGGCACCCCCGCCGCCGCTGGCGGCATCGCCCGCGCCGGCCGCCTCGCCCCCGCCGCGATAGCGCACCGCCAGCATCGTGATGTCGTCGGACTGCGGGGCCGCGCCCGCGAAAGCGCGGATGTCCTCCCGGACGCGCGCGAGGAGCGACGCCACGCCGGCGTCGCCGCCGTGCGCCCTGATGGACGCCATCAGGCCGTCCTCGCCAAAAAAACGCCCGTCCGAATCCATCGCCTCGTTCACGCCGTCCGTGTACAGCAGCAGCCGATCGCCGGGGCTCATGCGCCCGCCGGTCGCGGCGTAGGCCACGCCGTCCATCGCGCCCATGAACAGGCTGGGCTTCGTTTCCAGCTTTCTGGCCGCCCCGTCCGGCCCGATCAGCACGGGCGGCCCGTGCCCGGCGTCCGCAATGGCCAGCTCTCCCGTTTCAATGTCCAGCAGCGCGCACAGCACCGTCACGAACATGTCCTCGCCGTTGTTCTGGCAGAGCAGGCTGTTGGCCTCGGCGAACGCCTGGGCCAAGGGGGCGCCCCGCCCGAGCCGGGCGCGTATGATGGATTTCGACATCATCATGAACAGCGCGGCCGGCACGCCCTTGCCGGACACGTCGCCGACGATCAGCGCCAGCCGGCGCCCGTCCAGCATGAAGAAGTCGTAGAAGTCCCCCCCCACCTCCCTCGCCGGGTCCATCATCGCGAAAAGGCAAAAATCGCCGGGGTTCGGCGCGATGCCAAAGTCGTGGGACAGCACGCTCGCCTGTATGCGCGCGGCCACGCCCATCTCGGCCTCGAGGCGCCGCCGCTCGTCCGTGAGCCGCGTCACGTCGTCCACATGCTGGATGATGTCGCGGGCGGTCTGGGCGAAAGCCTCGGCCAGATCCTCTATCTCGTCCCTCGTGCTGATCCGGATGGGCTCTAAGTACAGGCGGCCCTGCTCGTTGCGCCTGCGCGAAAAATTCTGCGCGTGGGCGGCCAGCGCCCGGATTGGCCGGATCATCGTCCGCGCGAAGTACATCTGGAACAGGGATATGGCCAGCGCGACGAGCAGGGCGATGATGGCGCCCGTGAGCAGGGCGATCCGGTTTACCTCGGCGAACACGTGCCTCACGTCCACGTCAGCGCCCACTATCGCGGCCAGCTCGCCCCGGCTGTCCAGCAGCGGGCAGAACGCGGACACGAGCGAGCCGTACTGGCTGTGGCTCAGGTTCAGCTCCAAGTTGGGCCGCAGCGTGTCCGCGACCTGCCGGACGGCCGTGACGGACGAGTCCTGCTCCGGGCCGAGTATCTCCATGCGCGTCCCCAGAGCGCTGGCCGGGGCGGCATCGTCCATTCCGGCGCCGGGAGCGGCGGCATCGCTTCCTGCCGCCCTGCTCCCCGCTCCGCCGGCCCCCGTCCCGCCGGCCGCAGCCGCGCCGGCGCCGGGAGCGGCGGGCGCGGCTTCTGCCCGCTGCTCGGCGTCAAACACAAATTCGCAGTAGCCTTCCTCCCACCTGGGGAGATATACGTACAGATATGTCAGCTCGCTGTAGTCCAGTATGCCTTGCAGGAGCGCGGCCGTCGCGTAATACTGCGCGTCCGGCTCGCCGGTGTCCAGGTAGCGCCGCGCGTCGTCGCCATCGACGAGCTGCGCGGCGCTCTGCGCGGCGGCCGCCACGATATGCCTGTATTTTTCGAGGCTCGCGTTTCGGTAGAGGGCATACGTCAGCGTCAGCATGGCGGTCATGAGCGCCGCGCCCAAGATCATTATGCCCACGGCGAACTTGCCGCGCAATCCCATGCCGCGGCGTTTTTCTTCCCTTGCCGGCATCTATGGCTCCTTTGCTGCTGCCACCATCATCGGACGCTTATTTGCGGCGTTGCGTTGAGGCGGCTACGCGCTGCGGCGCCTTTGCCGGCGTCGGCGCCGGTGCCTGCGGCCCACGAGCTGGTGCCGGCTGCCTTTGCCCCGCCTCGGCCCCCAGCTCGCCCAGCGTGATCCGCTGGCTCCGCGCCGCCGGTGCCTCCTGCGCCTGTGCCGGCCCTTGAGGCCGCGCATCCTGCCTTCCCGTCTGCGCCGCCGTTTGGGCCCGCGCGCCGACTTCTTCCAGCGTTATCCTCTGGCGAGCCGCCCCAGGCGCAACCTGCGTCTGGGCTGGCGCCGATGCCGGCTGCGCTGCTCCTTGCGCCACAGGCGCAGGCGCCGCCTGTGCCTGCGCCGGAGCTGGCGCCGCCGCCGGCTCGGCCGGTGCTGGTGCCGCCTGGGCTGGCGCCTGCGCCTGCGCGCTATGAGCGGCCCCAGCTCTGTCCCGAGTCCTCCAATCGCGGCTAGCATAAAACTGCTCCGGCTGATCTAGATCCTGCTGCGCCTCCGGCGAGCCTGGAACCACGCGCGGCAACTCGTTCGCGGAATCTTGGAAGCCTAGGTCAGGCGGCATCTCTTCCGGAGCGGGCTGCGCCTCCGGCGAGCCTGGAACCACGCGCGGCAACTCATTCGCGCTGGGCTCGCCCGGCCTTGCAAACGGCGCGTCCGTGATGTCCAAAATCGTATCGTTTATGCCGTGCGCCTGCGCTGGCGCTTGGGCCTGCTCCGCAGGCGCCGCCTGTGCCGGCGTCCGCGGCCCAAAAGCCGCCTCGCGCATCCGCTGCAGTTCCGCCGCGCGTGCCTCGCTCCGCTCGTCCCATACAGCGTCCGTAACTTTCAAAATCGCATCGAGCCTGCCCCGCGCCTCGCGCGCGCCGGCTTCGGCCGCAGCCGCCACCCTCGTCACCAGCGCGTCTATGGCTGCCGCCTCGGCCAGTCCGAGCGTCGGCTCGTAAGGCACTGCAGCGGGCGTTCCTCCCGGTACGTGCCCTTGGAACACCTCCCGCGCGCGTTCCACCCGCCTTTCAGCCGTGTCGTCCGCGCGCCTCGTTGCCGCGTCTACCGTCGTGAACTGCCTGTAGCCGTGCTGTTCGTTCCACACGGCTTCCGCGTTCGCTTGCGGGGCGCCGAGGCGCCATTCGACCGGGCGGGTATAGAGCTCGCCATTCTCATTGAGTTCGGCCCGGTCGCCAAAGACGACGTCCTGGCTCGTCAGGCCTATTTCCAGATGCCCCGACGTATTATTCCCCGAAAAATCCCTCCCTGGCTCTCTCTTATCTCCCGTGTGCGCCCTTCCCGCGCTGCGGTCAATCCGCTGCCTTTTCAGCGTGTTGCCCCCGTCGCGCAGCATGTCCTCCATATCGTTGCAAAAATTGACTTCCGAGCCGGATTGGCCCATCACGCTTTCCATGATCTCAATTTCGCCCGGCTCGCCGTCGCAAAACCGCTCCTGTATCGCGGCCATAAGGTGTTCCCGCGGCTCGCCTGGCACCGTATGCGAGGCGTCGAGGTGCAGCATGGCGTATTTGTTGCCTTTTCTGATAATCACCGCGCTGCAGGACGAAACCGAGTTGGTGGATATCTGCCCGAACGCTTCTCCTACCATGTCCGCATCCTCAACGGCCGCGCCTATGACAATTTTGCCGGTGGCACTATTCTCTGCCGCAGGCAGCGATACGGCCCTTACCCCTCTGAAAAGGCCTCCCGGGCCTTTGTCAAAGAATGCGTAGCCGGCCCAGCCCAGACGATAACCAGTGTCAGCCGGGGTATTGCCCTGAACCAGACCGTTTGTCTTTACGGACAGCGGTTGATCATTGGCGCCCGACATCTGCGGAGAGCCATTTTGATATAAATTCCCCAGCTCGAAGGGCACCTGTTCTGGTCCTGACAGATTCGCCCGCTGCAAATTCGGGTCATGTATCGCGCCGATCGCCGCCTTAGCCCCCTGATAGCGCGCGGGGCGCCGCACATCCCGTATCCGCGCCACCTCCACGGCCTCCAGCTCTTTTGGCGGCGTCCGGACCCCCCTGTACGCGTCCAGCGCGCGCTGCTCGTCGGCGTTCAGCCCGAGCCCGACGCCCCTTTCAAAAGCCTGGCGAGCCTCCTCTTTCCGGCGGAAGGCGCCGTCGCTTCCCCTGCCTCCGGCCAGCCGCCCAAAGAAGGCGCCAATGCCCCTCCCTTTGGGCTTCGCGCGGCGAATGTCGTCCCCCGTGATCTGATCCAGGGCATCGCCGCAACTATTCACTTTGCCTATCCGCTCCTGCCACTGATCCATGACGCTGTCCGAATACAGTCGCTCTCGCGCCTCCAGCATTGCCGCGTTCTTATGCTCATCCGGAATTCCTCTATTGCCATTAATGCGCGCCAGCTCGGCCTGCTGCTTCTCAATAAGCCCCTGCGCGAAGGCGCCCTGCTCGCCCACGGCTCTCTGGTAGCGATATTCCGCTACCTGTTCTTTTCGCCATTGGTTGAATCGCTGAAAAATGTTTGGCATTGCCAATCCCTCCTCAAATTATTGCGCCGAAAAAGTCAGCACCCTCGTCCTGGGCAGGTCCGACAGATAGTAGTGGTACTTCTTTCCCTGCGGGGGCGGCTCAAACCCTACGGCGACAAAGCTGCCGTTGGCAAGGCGCCAGGAGCGGTAGACCGCCCCCGCCAGAAC
>JAISFK010000088.1 GCA_031263625.1 Clostridiales bacterium | reverse complement strand
GCGCCCCAACCGGGCGGCGAGGCGCCGCGCGCAGACGGCGAAGCCTCCGGCCAAGGCGGCGAGCCCCGCGTCATACTGCTGTTTTCCATCGGCTGCCTGCCATACGCCGAGCGGCTCATAAAGGTCATGAAGAACCTCCGCGAGGGCGCGGACCCGCTGCGCGAGGTGCTGGCCGACGAGGATCTGTTCTGCCCCGTCTGCGGCGGCCGCTACCCGGAGCCTGCGCGCAAGATCTGCCCCAAGTGCATAGACAGAATGTCCATAGGCAGGCGGCTCATGGGCTTTTTCAAGGACTACGGCAGGCAGGTCGCGCAGATATTCATCGTCATGCTGATCGGCACGGCGTTTTCGATCCTGTCCCCGTATGTCGGCTCGAAGCTGCTGTTCGACGAGGTGCTGACGGAGGGCGGCCAGTACTACGGGGCGATTGCCGGCGTGACGCTGCTCATTTTCGCCGTGCGGTTCATCGGCGTGGCCCTGAACGTGCTGTATTCGTATGTCCTGGCAAAGACGGTGCCGTGGATCGTGTACGACCTGAAAGTCAAGATATTCGAGGCCATGCAGCGGCTGTCCGTGAACTTCTACACGTCGAAGCGCACGGGGCAGCTCATGAACCGCGTCATACGCGACGCCACGAACATCTACTGGTTTTTCGTGGACGGCCTGCCGTTCGTCGTCGTGAACGCGCTGACCTTCGCGGGCGTGCTGGCGCTCATGTGCGCGCTGAACATCCGGCTCGCGGCCGTGTGCCTCGTGATCGTGCCCATAGCGGTCGCCATGTTCCGAGCGCTGTGGGGCGTGTTCAAGCGCTACCACCACAAGGACTGGGTGTACAGCTCGCAACTCAACTCCATGGTCAGCGACTCCGTCAACGGCCAGCGCGTGATCAAGGCATTCGCGCGCGAGGACGAGGAGGCGGAGCGCTTCGCGGGGGTCGGGCGGAAACAGGCGGACGTGGACACCGTTTCCATCAACACGGAATTTACGGCCTTCCCGCTCATATACCTGTTCATGTTCGTCGGGCAGGTGGCGATCACGGCGATCGGCGGCGTCATGGTGCTGAACAGGGAGATCACGCTGGGGACGCTGCTGACGTTCATCGCGTACCTGTCCATGCTGTACGGGCCGCTGGAGTTCATGTCGTGGGTGTCGAACTGGTGGGCGCGCTGCGTGGACTCCGCCCAGCGCGTGTTCGAGATCATAGACGCGAAGCCGGACGTCGGGGAGCCGGAGGATCCCGCCGCCATCGCGGACATACGGGGCGACGTGGACATACGGGGCGTCTGGTTCGAGTACGACCCCGCCACGCCCATACTGAAAGGGCTGGACCTCTCCGTGAGCGCGGGCAGCCTGCTGGGCGTCGTGGGCAAGGCGGGCGCCGGCAAGAGCACGCTCGCCAACCTCGTCGCCCGGCTGTACGACGTCAAGGAGGGCGCGATTCTGATTGACGGCATCGACATAAGGCGCTTCCCGCTGGACACGCTGCGCCGCAACATAGGCATCGTTTCGCAGGACATATACCTGTTCATCGGATCGATCGCCGACAACATACGCTACGCGCGGCCGTCCGCGAGCATGGAGGACGTGGTGCGCGCGGCGAAGGCGGCGTCGGCCCACGATTTCATAATGGGCCTGCCGGACGCGTATGAAACGCGGGTCGGCGCGGGCGGGCAGGATCTGTCAGGCGGCGAGAGGCAGCGGCTGTCCATCGCGCGCACGGTCATCCAGAATCCGAAGATCCTGATACTCGACGAGGCCACGGCCGCCATGGACACGGAGACGGAGGCCGCGATCCAGGCGTCGCTGGCCAGCCTCCAGGCGGGCAGGACGACGATAGCCATCGCGCACAGGCTCTCGACCCTGCGCGACGCCGACCGGCTGGCGGTGATCAGCGAGGGGCGCGTCGCGGAGCAGGGCACGCACGCGGAGCTGATGGCCAAAAAGGGCGAGTATCACAAGCTGTACACGATACAGATGGAGGGGCTGAAGGTCATCAACATGGACGCCGCCGTCTGACGGCAGGCGAGGATGGCGCGGCTGAGCGATTGCGAAGTTGCGAAGTTGCGGCGAGGATGGCGCGGCTGAGCGGTTGCGAAGTTGCGAAGTTGCGGCGAGGCGGCGCGGCTGAGCGGTTGCAAAGTTGCGAAGTTTCGGCGAGGCGGCGGGGCAAATTTGCGGGCGGATTCTCGCGCCCAAGCTCAAGCCCAAGCTCAAGCCCAAGTTTTGCGCCGGCACTCGAACTTGAACACGCGAATTTGAAAACTTGAACGCGTAAAGTTGAACGCGCGAGCTTGAGCGCGCGAACTTGAAAAGGAATGGTTGTTTTGAGCATGAGCGAAAACGCGGAGCCGAGAGGGCTCGTAAATGTCATCGACATCGGCTGGCTTGACGCCGGCGGCGCGGAGTTTTACGCGACGCCCGGCGGATTTATCGGCCTGCGCTACAAAGGCAGCGACTACAGGCGCGTCACGCTGAGGCGCGCGCTGCCCGTCCGCAGCCCGCTGGAGTTCATATCCGTCGCGGACGCCGACAACAGCGAGATCGGCATAATCCGCGACGTGGGCGAGCTGTCCGGCCCGCAGGCACAGGTCGTGCTGGGCGAGCTGGACAAGCGCTACTTTTGCCCGTACATATACGAGGTCGCGTCCGTCAAGGACAAGCTCGGATATGTGTACATGGAACTGCTCGTCGGCGCGAGCCCGCCAAACGGCGCGGCCCGGGCGGCAGGGGAGGGCGCGAGGGCAGGGGGGCGCGGCGCGCGCAAGCTGTTGGGCGCTGGCAATTCGGGCGCGACAGATGGCGGCAGGCAGAGCGGCGAGGTGCGCAAGCAAGGCGCCAGGGTGCGCAAGCCGGACGTTGCAGCGGCGAAGCCAAGCGCTGGCAATTCGGGCGCCGAGGGGCGCAAGCCAACGGCAGGCGAGCTGGGCGCCGAGGGGCGCAAGCCCTATAAGGTCAGCGCGGCCGTAAAGGATGTCAACAAAAACATCCGCATGCTCGACGCCGACAGGCTGATCATCTTTGACGTGGACGGCAACCGCTTCATGGTCAACTCCATCGCGGCGCTTGACAGGCGCAGCCTGAAAGCGCTGGAGCCGTATATGTTTTAGGGGGTTTTTTATGAACCGATTTGTGCTGGACTATGATCTGGATCTGAATATGCGGCCCGCGATCGGCTCCCTGAGCTTCGGCGAGGACGCCGCGATCGTGGCGGAGCAGGGCGGCGCGGAGCTGTTCCGGCTTGACGGCTCGGACGTCGCGGAGGCGGCCGTCATCGCCGGCGTCGGGGCGGGCCTGCTGTACGCCCGGCTCTCCGACGGCGGCGAGCGCGTGCTGTGCCGCTTCACGATGTCCGCGCTCAAGCCCGCGGGCGAGTTTTGCAAAATCGTCAATTACTACGCGCAGACGAAGACAGCGGCCATCCCGGCGGACAGGGAGCGCCGCGTGTGCCCCAAGTGCGGGCGCCCGATAGTGGAGGAGCTGACGGTCTGCATCTTCTGCTACGACAGGAAAAGCGCGCTCAAGCGCTTCTTTTCGCTCATGCGCCCGTTCCTGAAGCGCATTGCGGCGGCGGAGGGCTTTCTGGCCGTGTCGTCCGTGCTGTACCTGCTCGTGCCGCTGTTCAGCCGCTTCCTCATCGACGACCACCTGCGCCCAGGGACCGGGACGCCCGCGCAGGTGCTGGTTCTGGCACTTGGAATGCTCGCGGCGCGCGCGGTCGGGGAGCTTATATTCATCGTCAGCGCGCGCATGTTCAACCACGCGGCGATCGACTTTTCCAACCACATGCGCAACGCCGCGTATGACAAGGTGCAGCGCCTGTCCATGGGCTCGCTCGCGAGGCACACGCCCGGCGACCTCATCCGGCGCGTAATGGAGGACACGCTGACTATCAAGAACTTCCTCGCGGACGGCGGGCGCTGGGCCGTCGAGCAGATCATCACGTTTGTCGTCGTCATGGGGATCCTGTTCTTCACGGACTGGAAGATGACGCTCATCGTGTTCGCGCCCGTCCCGGCGGTCATGGTGCTGCTCTCGCGCTTCTGGCGCTTCATACACATCCGCTACGAGCGCCAGTGGCGCAAGCACTCGCGCTGCCAGTCCATCCTGCACGACATAATCAAGGGCATACGCACGGTCAAGTCGTTCGGCAACGAGGACGTCGAGATCGCGAAGTTCTCGAAGGCCACGCGCGAGCTGGCCGAGGTGTCGTGCTCCAACGAGAAGATCTGGGCGCTGCTGTTCCCGTTCCTGACGTTTTTCACGGGCGCCGGCGAGTTTCTCGTGCTGTACCTCGGCTCGAAGGCCATCATGAGGGGCGAGATGAGCTTTGGCGTGCTCGTGCAGTTCACTATGTACATCGGCTACGTGTACGCGCCGCTGCGCTGGCTCGTTTCGTTCCCGCGCTGGCTCGCGGACGCCATGACGAGCATGGTCAAGGTGTTCGAGATACTTGACGAGGAGCCGGGGATACGCGCGGCCGAGGAGCCGGAGATAAGGCCCCTGACGGGCGAGATCAGGTTCGACGGCGTGTCGTTCGGGTACAAGAGCTACGAGCCCGTGCTCAAAGACGTCAGCTTTGCCGTGCGGCCGGGCGAGATGGTGGGGATCGTCGGGCGCTCCGGCGTCGGCAAATCGACGCTGATCAACCTCGTGATGAGGCTCTACGACCCGAACGCCGGGCGCATAACGATAAACGGCGCCGACATACGCGACATGCCGCCCGACTATCTGAGAGAGAGCATCGGCGTCGTGTTCCAGGACACGTTCCTGTTTGCCGGCACGATATACGACAACATACTCTACGCCAAGCCCGACGCGGCGCCGGACGAGGTTTTCGCGGCTTGCAAGGCCGCGAACGCCCACGATTTCATCATGCAGACGTCGGACGGCTACAACACCGTGATCGGCGAGAACGGCTATTCCATATCGGGCGGCGAGCGCCAGCGCCTCGCGATAGCGCGCGCGATAATCAAGAATCCGTCCATCCTCATACTCGACGAGGCGACGAGCTCGCTGGACGTCGAAACGGAGTCCGTCATACAGGAGAGCCTGTCCCGAATCGTCAGCGGCAGGACGACGCTGGCCATCGCGCACAGGCTGTCCACGCTGCGCCAGGCGGACAGGCTGATCGTGCTGGACAAGAGCGGCATTGCCGAGATGGGCACGCATGTCGAGCTGCTGCGGAAAAAGGGCATATACTACAAGCTCGTGATGGCGCAGCGCCAGTCGTCGTCCGGAGGGAAGCGGGCGGCCGCGCCCGCGCCGTAGGGGAGGGGCGCCCGCTCCGCAGAGCCTATCTTTGGCCCCGCCTGCGCCGCAACGCCGGCATGCCAGCATGGCAGTGCCGGCCCGGTTAGGCCCGGCGACGTTTTGAGCGGCGGCTGCCGAACATCGCGTCGGCGGCGCGTCGGCGGCGCCGTAGGGGCGGGGCGCCCGCTCCGCAGTGCCTATCTTTGGCCCCGCGCAACTGGCGCCCCGCCCTGCTTGTGGCGATTTGCCGCCTGCCGCCTGCCGCTTTGCCGCTTTATTGCCTGCCGCCTGCCGCTTTGCCGCCTTGCCTCCTGATGCCTTGCCGCCCGCCGCTTAATTGCCTTATGCCGCCTGCCGCCTTACCGCTTTATTTCGACAGTCGTTTCGGGCGTGTGGCCGTCAACAAATGACGGAATGTACGGCGCTTTCGCCCAGCGCACGGCGTTCTTGACGACGGTCTGGATCTCCGGCATGTAATATATCGGAAACGACTCGTGGCCTGGGCGAAAGTAGAATATGCGCCCCTTGCCGCGCTTGAAGCAGCAGCCGCTGCGGAATATCTCGCCGCCCTCGAACCAGCTGGCGAACACGAGCTCGTCCGGCGCGGGTATGCCGAACGGCTCGCCGTACATCTCCTCGTGCGGGATGACGATCTTCTCGTCGATGCCCTCGGCGATGGGGTGCGCGCGGTCTATGACCCAGACGATCTCCTTCTCGCCGATCTCGCGCCATTTCAGCCTTCCCGTGTCCGTGCCCATCAGCTTTTTGAATATCTTCGAGTCGTGGCCGGAGTGCAGCGCGACCAGCCCCATGCCGTCCTGCACGCGCCTGTAGACCTTTTCGACCGTTTCGTCGGCGACCTCGCCGTGCGCCATGTGCCCCCACCAGGTCAGCACGTCCGTCTTCGCCAGCACCTCGTCCGTCAGGCCGTGCTGCGGCTCGCGCAGCGTGGCGGTTCTCGCGTCGAACCCGGCTTCGGACAGAAACTTGGCAATGCAGCCGTGTATGCCGTCCGGGTAGACGGCGGCTATGCCCGGATCTTCCTTTTCATGCAAAAACTCGTTCCAGACCGTGACTGATATCGCTCCCATGTTTTGCCTCCCAGCAATGAATTTGCCATGCCGCTTGCCATCCGTCTGCCGCCATGCCTAGCGCTGCGTCCTATTGCGCCCAAGCTACGCCATGTTCGGCGTTGCGCCCTGCTACGCCTAGGCTGCGCCATGCTTGGCGTTGCGCCCTGCTGCGCTAGATCGCGCCAGACTTACGCCCATGCCGCGCCCTGTCGCGGGCGGCCTCGTCACCATTCAAAGCTCTTGAACTGCGGCAGATAGCCCTCGTTCGCCGAGAACATTTCAGCCGTCATGGCCTTGATCTCCTTCAGACCGAGGCACGCGGCCGTCAGCGGGTCGTGCAGTATCGCCTGGTAGATCAGCTTGGGATCGCCGTCGGCGCTGCCCTGGACGGCCAGCTCCTCGCACGTCGCGGAGAGCCCGACGAGCGCGGAGAGCTGGTTCGGCAGGCGCCCGACATGCGCCGGCTCGAGCCCCAGCTTCGACGCCAGCACGGGAACCTCGACGCAGCAGCCGTCGGGCAGGTTTTCGATAAGCCCCCGGTTCCTCACGTTGCCGTTGAACTTGAACAGCGAGCCGTCCCCGAAGCACGCGTTGAAGATGCTCGCCGCGTATTCGTGCCCGCGATCGAGGTCGATCGGCTCGGACAGGTATTTTTCAAACGTGTCCCTCCACGTGCCCTCCCTTTCGAGGTATTCGTCCAGAATATAGGCGTAGGCGCCCGGATTCCAGCCGGTTCCCTTGAGGCAGTATTCGTCTATCAAATCCTGGCGCTTCCTGAACCACGCATTGTACTCGCTGTTGTGCCCGGAGCTTTCCGTAACGTAGTAGTCTAGGGCGAGGAACATCTCGTTTCTCACGATTTCCTCGCCGTAGACCTCCTGGTTTTCCATGATGGCCTTGCGGATTCTGGGATAGGCGTCCTCGCCGCGCACTTCGTATTTCAGGTAGAACGCCTGATGGTTGATGCCCGCGCAGAGGTACGCGACGTCGTCGTCGCTCGCGCCGATCCACCTCGCCAGCATCGACGCCGTGCCCTGCACGCTGTGGCACAGCCCCGACGTCTTCACGGACGGCTGCCGCTCCTGCATCGCGCGGCACAGCATCGCCATCGGGTTCGTGTAGTTGAGGAAGACCGCGTTGGGGGCGTATTTGGCGATGTCGTCGATGATGGACAGCATGACGGGCGCGGTTCTCAGGAACCTGAATATGCCGGCGGGGCCCCGCGTGTCGCCCACATTGATGTCAACGCCGTATTTTTTGGGAATTTCGATGTCGTTGCGCCAGATGCCCACGCCGCCGTTCAGGATGGTGCACAGGATGCCGTCGGCATCTTTTATGGCCTCCACCCTGTCCTTGGTCGCGACGACCTTCGCCGGGTAGTTCCCGGCCTCGACGATCCGCTCGACCGCCTTTTTGGAATAGCTCAGCCGCTCGTCGTCAACGTCCATCAGGTAAATCAGGGAATCGCTAAAAGCCGGGAACGAAAGAATGTCCTTTGCCAAACCTCTGGTGAAGCCCAGGCTGCCCGCGCCTATGAACGCGAATTTCTTGCCCATTTGCAGTGCCCTCCCTTTTTTGGAGCCCCGTTTTCAGTGCCGGATCGGCCGTTCGCTTCCGAGGCCCATGATTTTTGACGCGGTCCCGTTAAGCCCGAAGCAGTCGCTGTGCCGCTGGACAGCCCT
>JAISFK010000076.1 GCA_031263625.1 Clostridiales bacterium | reverse complement strand
GGCGGCTACATAGTGGCGGAGGGGACGCCGGAGGACGTGTGCGCGAACGGGGCGTCGTTCACGGGGGAGTATCTCAAGGCCGCGCTGGGGGCGCGGGGGCCGGGCGCGCACGGGGCGCGTGGCAAGTTGAGTAAATTGGAATAAACTGGGAAACTTGGAAGAATCGGAACATCAAATCGGCCGGGCAGGGAATAAAAGCCGCGAAAGCCAGCAATGGCGCGGAAAACCTGCCCGGCCGAATCATTTGCCGCAATTTGACACGCCAAACCCTCAGTGTTATCCTATGGCTGTATTTATACATATATAATTTATGCATATATAAAGGAAAGGAGAAAGCGAGTGAAGCTGACGCCTAAGGAAATGGAAAAGCTGATGCTGCACGCTGCCGGCGAGCTGGCGAAGCAGCGCAAGGCGCGGGGGCTCAAACTGAACTACACGGAAGCCGTCGCCCTGATCAGCTCGGAGCTGCTGGAATACGCGCGGGACGGGAAGCTGGTGACGGAGCTGATGGAGCTGGGCCGCAAGATACTGGCGGCGGGCGACGTCATGGACGGGGTGCCCGAGATGATCCACGAGGTGCAGATCGAGGCGACGTTCAGGGACGGGACGAAGCTTGTCACCGTGCACGACCCGATCCAGCCCAAATAGGGGCGCGGAGGGCAGGCGAGAGCGGGGCGGCGCACAGGCGAGCGAGAACGGAGCGGTGCACAGGGCGCATACGAAGCGCGGGCCGAGCTGGGCGGCAAACAGGGCGCACGGAGCGCGCATGGCGCAGGGGCGCGCATGGCGCGCGGGGCAAGCGATGCGCACAGGAAGCATAGGAGGCGAATAAGAAGATGATTCCAGGCGAAGTGATCTCCGGGAACGAGACAATCGAGCTGAACAAGGGCAGGAGGACTGCCGAGCTGAAAGTGGCGAACACTGGGGACAGGCCGGTGCAGGTGGGCTCCCACTTTCATTTTTTTGAGGTCAACAGGCGGCTGCTGTTCGACCGGAAGGCGGCCTACGGCATGAGGCTGGACATCCCGTCCGGCACGTCGGAGCGGTTCGAGCCGGGCGAGACGAGGACGGTGCGGCTGACCGAGGCGGGCGGGCGCAGGCGGATGTACGGCCTGAACGGGCTCACGCGCGGGCAGGCGAGCGAGGCGACCCTGCAGCGCTCGCTGAACAGGGCCGCCGCCAAAGGCTTCGATACGAAAGGAATGGTCACAGAGATATGAGCTATAAAATAGACGGCGGCAAATACGCGGCGATGTTCGGGCCGACGGCCGGCGACAGGGTGCGGCTGGCCGACACGGGGCTGATCGTTGAGATTGAGCGGGACTGCACGGTGTACGGCGACGAGATCAAGTTCGGCGGCGGGAAGACGATCCGCGACGGCATGGGCCAGTCGGCGAACACCACGAGCGCGGGCGGCGACCTCGACCTCGTGATAACCAACGCCGTGATCATCGACTACACGGGCATCTACAAGGCCGACATCGGGATCAAGGACGGGAAGATCGCCGGGATCGGCAAGGCGGGCAACCCGGACATCATGGACGGCGTGACGCCGGGCATGGTCGTGGGCGCGTCCACGGAGGCGCTGGCGGGCGAGAAGATGATCGTCACGGCGGGCGGCATCGACACGCACATCCACTTCATCTGCCCGCAGCAGATCGACACCGCGCTGTACAGCGGCATCACGACGATGATCGGCGGCGGCACGGGCCCGGCGGACGGCACGAACGCGACGACGTGCACGCCCGGCCCGTGGAACATCGGCATGATGCTCAAGGCGTCCGAGGCGTACCCGATGAACCTGGGCTACCTGGCGAAGGGCAACAGCTCGTCGAAGGCCCCGCTGGTGGAGCAGATCAGGGCGGGCGCCATGGGCCTGAAGCTGCACGAGGACTGGGGCAGCACCCCGGCGGTCATCGACGCGGCGCTGGAGGTGGCGGACGAGTACGACGTGCAGGTGGCCATCCACACGGACACGCTGAACGAGGCGGGCTGCGTGGAGGACACCATCGACGCCATAGCCGGGCGCACGATACACACGTATCACACGGAGGGCGCGGGCGGCGGCCACGCGCCGGACATCATCGAGATCGCGGGGCAGCCGAACGTGCTGCCGTCGTCCACGAACCCCACGATGCCGTTCACGGTGAACACGCTGGACGAGCATCTGGACATGCTGATGGTGTGCCACCACCTGGACAAGCGGATTCGGGAGGACGTGGCGTTCGCCGACTCGCGCATACGCCCGGAGACAATCGCGGCGGAGGACGTGCTGCACGACATGGGCATATTCTCGATGATGAGCTCGGACTCGCAGGCCATGGGGCGCGTGGGCGAGGTGATCACGCGCACGTGGCAGGCGGCCGACAAGATGAAGAAGGAGCGCGGCGCGCTGCCGGAGGACGCGGGCGGCGGCAGCGACAACTTCCGCGTGAAGCGCTACATCTCGAAGTACACCATCAACCCGGCCATCACGCACGGCATATCCGACTACGTGGGCTCCGTGGAGCGGGGTAAGATGGCGGATCTCGTCATGTGGGACCCGGCGTTCTTCGGCATCAAGCCGGAGATCATCATAAAGGGCGGCATGATCGCGGCGGCGCGCATGGGCGACCCCAACGCCTCCATCCCCACGCCGCAGCCGGTGTTCTACCGGCACATGTTCGGCGCGGACGGCAGGGCGCGGCTCGCGTCGTGCGCAAGCTTCGTCTCGCAGGCGGCGGCCGACGGGGGCGTCGCGGAGCGGCTGGGGCTGGAGAAGGCGGTGCTGCCCGTGAAGGGCTGCCGCTCCATTTCAAAGAAGGACATGAAATTCAACGGCGCGACCCCGAAGATAGTTGTGGACCCGGAGAAGTACACGGTCACGGTGGACGGGGAGAAGGTGGACAGCAAGCCCGCCGAGAGCCTGCCGCTGACGCAGCTGTACAATTTGTTTTAGGCGGGGCGCGGGGGTAGCGGCGAGCGCAGGGGCGCGTGGGCGCGGCGGGTGCGTGAGGCCGCGCGCGGGCGTCCGGCGAGCTTTTGAGCGCGAGGGCCGCAGCGGGGCTGTGTCCGGCCAGTTGCCAAATGCGCGAGCCGTGCGCGCCGCGAAATGCACGAGCCGTGCGCCGCGAAATGCGCTTTTGCGCCAAAATTGCACTAAAATGAATAGAAAGGGATGGTCATAGGGATGTTAGGACTTGTTTTGCTGTATGTCGGCATAGTGCTGATCAACAACGGCGTCTGCGGGCTTACGAAAGTGGATCCGAAAGCTACGTCGATTTTGAACTGGATTGTGGGCGGGCTGTCCGTGACGGCCAACGTGATCTCCATCGCGCGGGGCGACTACTACGCGGCCGCGACGGGCCTGCTGTTCGGCTTCACGTACCTGATCAACGCGGTGACGAAGACGAAGAATCTCGACCCGCGCCCATACGGCTGGTTCAGCCTGTTCGTGGCCGTGAACACGATCCCGTGCGCCGTCATCGACTTTCAGGCGGGCGACTGGAAGATGGGGATCATATGGATTCTGTGGGGCGTCCTGTGGCTCACGGGCTGGATCGAGACGGTGCTCAAGAAGAATCTGGGCGCGTTCGTGCCGTGGCTGGCTGTGGCCGAGGGGATAGTCACGGCGTGGATTCCGGGCTTTTTGATGCTGCGCGGCATGTGGTGACAGCATGATCATTGAAAAAGCGCTGGGCAAGCTGGGCGACGCGGCCTTTGCGGGCCGCGCCGCCGACGTGCTGGACATCGAGTGGTTCAACGCGCACAAGAAGATAGACCGCAGGACGACGCGCGGCGGCAAGGACGTCGGCATCCGGCTTGACGGGCGCGCCGCGCAGCGCGGCCTGTCGCAGGGCGACGTGGTGTTTGACGGCGGCGGCGGGAGCGGGGACGATATAATCACCGTGAACATCATCCCGTGCGAGTGCATCGCCGTGCGGGCCAGAAGCACGGCGCAGCTTGTGAGGCTGTGCTACGAGATCGGCAATCGGCACGCGCCGTTTTTCTATGGCGATGGCGATAGCGAAGGCGAGCTGGGTGGCATGGGCATGTGCGAAAGCACGAGCGCGGGCGAATGTAGGAGCGATAGCAAAGGCGCGGACTTTGGCGAAATCAGGGGCGAAAGCGAGGGCGATGGCAGAGGCGAAAGCCATTGCGAAAGCGCGGGCGATAGCGAATGTGCGGTGGAATTTTTGACTCCGTCCGACAGGCCGATCATGGAAATGCTTGAGAAGATCGGCCTGGAGCCTCGACTGGTGGAGGCGCGGCTGTTGCCGGAAAAGCGCATATCCTCTGCGATGGGCGGCGGCCACTCGCACTCCCATGCACACGATCATGCACACGAGCACGAACACGCACATTCCCACGAACACGAGCACGAACACGCACACCCGCACGAACACCCGCACGCGCACGAACGCCCGCACTGAGGCATTGCCGGAAAGCGTGGCTTGGCCATTCTCCCGTCATTCCGGGCTTGTCCCGGAATCCAAAAAAAGACGGCGACCAAGAGAGTGGGGGCCACGTGCGCCACACGGCCATGCACACTCGCACGAACACCCGCACTGAGGCATTGCCGGAAAGCGTGGCTTGGCCATTCCCCCGTCATTCCGGGCTTGTCCCGGAATCCAAAAAAAGACGGCGGGCAATAGCATGGGGTTCGGCATAAAGCAGGGCTGACGAGCATAAGCCGAAATAGCGGGAGCGAGCGCGTTCCCGCCCCGTATCGCGCAGAACGAAATTTTTGGAAGGGAGCGCTCGCGGCGATGGACGCGCAAAAGTTGTTTTTGCTGTTGCAGGTGAACGACGCGGCGTTTCCAATCGGAAGCTACGCCCACTCGCTCGGGCTGGAGACGTATATTCGGCAGGGCGCCGTTTCGGACGCCGCGAGCGCGGGCGCGTATATTTGCCAGAATCTGCGGGCCTCTTTCCTGTATTCCGAGCTTTTGGCCGCCGCGCTCGCGTTTGACGCCGCCGAGGCGGGGAATCTGGGCAAAGCGCTGGAGCTGGAGGACACGCTGTTCGCGAGCAAATCCCCGTCGGAGCTGCGCGGCGCTGCGGCAAAGCTGGGCTCGCGCTTCGCGAAAGCGGCGTCGGTGCTGACCAGAGCGGGCGATGGCGCGGGCGCGACTGCATCCGGCGCAACCCCAGAGCCTGCGTTTGGCACAATACCTGCCCCCGCTCCTGCCGCAGATGATGGTGTAGCGGCAGGCGAAAGCGCACCTCCATTCTCCGCATCCGACGCGGCCCTTGCGCCCAACGCTGGTGCGCACGGTAGCGCCATATTCGGCGAATACGTTGCGCGGGCGGGCAAGCGCGTGTCGCACGCCGTGGCATACGGCGTGTTTTGCGCGTCGCTCGGCATAGACAGGCAGAGCGCGATGGCGGCGTATCTGTACGCGCAGGCTGCGGCGATGGCGACGAACTGCGTCAAGACGATTCCGCTCAGCCAGACGGACGGGCAGGCCATCTTGGCCGGACTGCGCCCGCTGTTCGGCGAGTTGCTGGGCGCGCTGGCCGCGCTGGGCGAGGACGACCTCTGCCGCGGCGCGCCGGGACTGGACATTGCGTCGATGCAGCACGAGCGGCTGTACTCAAGGCTGTATATATCATAATGACACATAATGACATATAAGGGCATACAAAAAATGAGCTATGTGAAAATAGGCGTCGCCGGGCCGGTGGGATCCGGCAAAACCGCGTTGATAGAGGCGCTGACGCGCAGGATGTCGGGCGAGTACAGCATTTGCGTCGTGACGAACGACATATATACGAAAGAGGACGCTGAGTTTCTGGCCAAGAACAGCGTGTTGCCCAGAGAGCGCATTTTGGGCGTGGAGACGGGCGGCTGCCCGCACACCGCCATACGCGAGGATGCCTCCATGAACCTCGATGCGGTGGAGGAGCTTGCGGAGCGCTTCCCGGACACGCAGATCGTTTTCGTGGAGAGCGGCGGCGACAACCTTTCCGCGACGTTCAGCCCGGAGCTTGCCGACGCCACGATCTTCGTGATCGACGTGGCCGAGGGCGACAAGATCCCGCGCAAGGGCGGGCCGGGCATAACGCGCTCCGATCTGCTGGTCATCAACAAAACAGACATCGCGCCATACGTCGGGGCCGATCTCGGCGTGATGGAGCGCGACTCCAGGAAAATGCGCGGCGACAGGCCGTTCCTGTTCACGGACGTCAGGAGCGGCAAGAACGTAAGCGCGGTGGTGAGCTGGATCAAGCGCAACGTGCTGCTAGAGGATCTGCCGACATGACGGCAGATGGCGCGATAGCGGGCATGGCTACCAGTGGAACATTGGTGGGTATGGTGGCAGATGGCACACCGACAGGCACGACAGGCGGCATACCAACGGATGCGGTAGCTGGCATGGTGTGGAATCGCTATCCCAGGCCCTCGGAGGTTTTCTTGCGCGCGAGAATGGGCGCGGGCGGCAGATCCGGTGTGGAGGATGTGAGCTTCACCGCGCCGTTCAAGGTCACGAACCCGTTTTGCGGCGAGGGCGATGGCGGGGGGCTGCAGGTCATGTTGCTCAGCGTGTCAGCGGGCCTTTTGGCGGGCGACGCGCAGCAAATTTGCGTCGAGGTGGGCGAGAACGCCGACTTGGAGGTGCTGTCGCAGGCTTACGAGAAAATACACGGCATGGATGCCGGCGGGCAGGCCAG
>JAISFK010000012.1 GCA_031263625.1 Clostridiales bacterium | reverse complement strand
CGGGCCAAAATCGGGGAATCGCTGATTCCCCTTGGTCATGGTGACCCATAGGGGACTCGAACCCCTGTTACCGCCGTGAAAGGGCGGTGTCTTAACCGCTTGACCAATGGGCCGCAACTGAACGCGCAAGCAGAATGCGCAATTTACAATCCATCGGAGAAAACCGCTCCAAGCTATTCCAAACAAATTTACCCGAAAAATGCATTGAAGAAACGGGTTTTATGCAATCAGCGAATACTATTTTATCTGCCACGCCGCTATTTGTCAAGGGCAAATTATTGGCAAATAATGTCAGGCGCGACCCGGGCGCGAATTGTCCAATAGCATTGGGAATTCCGACCGCAATTTGCGGTCGGTGCGGTCGGACAGAGGAAACGAGTATTACTGACTCGCGTTAATGGAAAATTCAAATGCTCGTCAGTATAACGCGAGGGCGCCCGCAGGCGCCGCGCGTTCAGGATGCCGGCGCTGCGCGCGCCCTCGCACGATTTAGGGCTGAATGCCCGCCCACGCCGCTTTGATTGCGTCGGCGCCAAAATACGCGCCATCCCCCCAAAACAAGTACGGCGTAACCGCTTCCTTGTGGCTGATTCCGTATGCCTCCATGTATTCGAGGAAAACATCGTAGTCCTGCGCGGCGTCGTATTCCGCCAGCTCGATGCCGGCTTCCGCGAGCCTGGGCCTCGCCTCCTGCAGCGCTCCGCGCAACCGCGCGCAGTCGCCGCAGAGTTCAGAATAGAAATATGCCATTTCGCCCGCCGACAATATTTCAGTCGCATTGCCATTTTTCGGCTGGAACAGCTGCCCAATCCGCCCCAGCAAGCCTGCCGGGCTTTGGCGCGAAAAAAACTCGGAAACCCGGCTGGCGGCCGACTCCCCGGAAAAATACTCAGAGCCGCCAATAACCACAAGCGGCTCTTCCTGCGCAAACTCGCTTTGCTCGGGCGGCATCCTGCCGCGAGCTTTTTCAAGCGCGTCGCGCCCGGCGTCGTATTTGGTGTTGTGCAGCCGGATGGCGACGGCATCTTCAAGCCCGTATTTTTCCAGTATCCCGTAATACGTCTGATGCAAGCTTTCCATCACGCTGCAGGACGCGCACGGCGCTCCGTCCGAAAAGCAGCCGCCGCAGCTGTCATACGCGAATATGGAAAGCTCCGCGCCGCGGCCCGCGCCAGCCACCGCCGTCGCGATGGCGATCGCCGCCGCGCCCAAACAGGCCGCGCCTGCGAGCGCTATGGACAGCATGGCCTTTTTTCTGCGCCTATCCTTCATTGGCCCGCCCCCCCCCTAGGAATATTTGAAGCACAGCACCCAATGCCCTTCTTGCGCCTCGCGCATGGCAGGCCTGGAATTTCTGCAGCTCTCCGCGGCGAAAGCGCAGCGCCCGGCAAATTTGCAGCCCGCCAGCTGGTATTCCCTGCTTTCGATGTCGGGCAGCGCCATGTTGTCGTCCCAGCGGAGCCCGACCTTGGGGATCGAGTCCAAGAGCAGCTGCGTGTATGGGTGCAGAGGGTTTTCCAGAACCGCCTCCGCGCGCCCAAACTCAATTATGTTGCCCCGATACATAGTGGCGATATAGTCGCTCACGTAATATGCGGTGGACAGGTCGTGCGTGATGTAGATAAAATTGACGCCATACGCAGTTTTGAGTTGCTTAAACAGGTTGACGACATTCATTCGCAGCGAGGCGTCAATCATCGCGACCGGCTCGTCGGCGACAATTATGTCAGGCTTTGTCAGGAGCGCGCGGGCTATGGACACGCGCTGCAGCTCCCCGCCTGAAAACTGGTTTGGGTATTTTCCAAAGACCGCGTCCCGATCCAGGCCCACCGCATTAAGCGTTTCCCCGATCATGCGCTTCGCGTCCGCCCGGCTCGCCGCCATGTCAAGATTCAGCGCCGTTTCGTACAAATAGGTGTCAACGATTTTTCGCGGGCTGAACGCCGAAAACGGGTTCTGGAAAATAGGCTGCACGCGCTTATAGTATTCTTTGGGCCTGTCTTTTCCCAGCTCCATGATCGGCTCGCCCCTCAGCAGTATGTCGCCGCCGCTCGGCTCGACGAGCTTGAGGATCATTTTGGCAAGCGTCGTCTTGCCGCTTCCAGACTCGCCCACTATGCTGAGAATCCACGGCCTGTCCGCAGGCATTGAGATATTTACGTCCTCAGCCGCCATGATTTTTGTGCCGAATATCATGCCTCCGATCCGGAACTGCTTTGACAGGCCCCTGATTTCAAGAGCATTTCCGCCGGGAACGCCCGAGCCGCGAACGTCGGCTTTGCCGTTGGGCTGGCCCGCAGTTGTGGTTTCACCCGCGCGCACTACGCCGCCATTGCCGGCTTCGCGCCCCGCGCCCGCCTCGCGCCCGCCGCCGTGCGCGGCCGCCGCTTTGCCGCCCGCAGCGCCCGCGCCCCAGAGCCCCGCGCCGCCCGCGCTTTCCGAATTAAGCCTGAAGCATGCGGCCGAATGGTTTTCCCCGACAATGGACATCTCCGGCTGCGCGCGGCGACATTCCGGCTTTGCAAACAGGCATCGCTCGGCAAAGCGGCAGCCCGGCGGCGGTTCCCTCAAGCTCGGCGGCTTCCCCGGAATGCCCTCTTTCTGGCTGTTGTCGCCGATGCGGGGCAGCGCGGCGATCAGCATTTGCGTATACGGATGCCGCGGGCGCTCGAATATCTCGTCCGTGGGGCCGATCTCAACCATCTGCCCCGCGTACATGATGCCCATGCGGTTCGCTATCTGGTAATGGACTCCCATGTCGTGGGACACAATGACCATGGAGTTTTTGACCTTGCGCTGAACGCGCTTGAACATTGTGAGAATGCTGCGCTGGACAATCACGTCCAGCGCGGTCGTCGGCTCGTCGGCGAGGATGATGCTGGGGCTTAGGAACGTCGCCAGCGCGATCAGGACGCGCTGCCTCATGCCGCCGCTGAGCTGGTGCGGGTACGCGTCCAGCACCTCGGGCGCCAGCTCCAGCTCCCGCAGATAGTCGGCAATCTCTTTGGCAAGCAGCCGCCGGTTCCCGGTTTTGCGATGCTTGCCGATCGTGTCAAAAAACTGGTATTTTATCTTGGAAACAGGGTTCATCACGTGCATGGCGCCCTGCGGGACGTATGATATGCACTTCCACCAAGCGTTGCGTATCTCGCCCGTCGGAATCAGGATCTTTTCCCCGCCCGCGCCCAGCATTTCTATCTCTACCTTGCCTGCGGATATCTCCAGCGGGTAGCGTACCAGGTCATACATAACCTTGAGCAGCGTGGACTTGCCGCAACCCGATTCGCCCGCAATCCCAAATATCTCATTGTCGCCAACGGTGAAAGCGACGTTGTCAACGGCGTTGGCGTAACTGTCAAGAAGGTTGTACCGGGCGCTGACATCGCGTAAGTGCAGCAAGCTATTTCCCCCTCCTCATCGTGGCATATGCCTGGTAGCCGGACAGCGTCATGAACAGCGCGATAAACAGCAGCGTGACAAGCACGACCGGCGCCCCAATCCAGAACCACTGCTCCGACAGAATGGCCGAGCGGTCATTGGCCCAGTAGATCATCGTTCCGAGAGTCGGCATAGTGTTGCTGGACATGCCGATAATCGCCAGACCGGACTCAGTCTGTATGGCCGACAGTATGGCGTTTGTAAAGCTCGCGACAGACCAGTCGGACACAAACGGGAATATCTCCTTCGCGATGATTTTAAGCGTGCCCTCGCCCGAAAACCTGGCCGTGCTGATAAAGTCGCTCTCGCGTATGGACAGGGTCATGGAGCGCGTGGCGCGCGCGGGCCATGGCCAGCTGAACAGCGTCAGCACCAGGGCGAGCGCCGGGATAGGGATCCGGCCCTTCAGGATGCTGCCGAGCAGGATCAGGATCGGGAGGTTCGGCACCGCGATCAGCGAATCCGTGAACAGCGTCGCGACGCGATCCGCCGCCCCACCGCGCAGCCCGGAGAAAAGCCCCACCGCGACGCCGAGGGCGGTTGAGAGGAACGCGGTCAAAAGGCCAAGCAGCAGGGAGTTCCTCAGGCTCATGACGGCAAGCCAGAAAATGTCCTGCCCAAGCGCGGTCGTCCCCAGAATATGCCCGCCTCCTGGCGGCCTTGACTTTGGAAAGCTTCCCCACGCCATGACGTCGGGAATAGGGCAGAAAGACGACACGGCAAACCCCAGGACCAGAAAAAGCAGCGTGACCGCCGCGCCAACCCTCAGCCGGATATTCCAGTGGCGAAAAAACATGTGACCCTCCTTGAGTTTGCGTCACGTATATCTGATGCGCGGATCGACGAACGGGTACAGCAGATCGACAATGAATGTCGCCGTGGCCACAGCCACTATGGATATCGAAATCGCGCCCATGATCAGGTTGTAGTCGTTCTGCGCGATGCCGGAATACACCAGCATGCCAAGCCCAGGGTACGAAAACAGGATCTCGGTGACAAGGGCGCCGCCAAACAGGCCGCCTATCCTCAGCGCCAGCGACGTGATCTGCGGTAGCAGCGACGCCGGCATGACGTACCCCATCATGATCCTGTGCTCGGAAAGCCCCTTCAGTCGCGCGAAATTGACGGAGTCCTCCTCCGACATGTTTCCGGCCAGCGTCTTCATGCTTATGACCCACCAGCCCGTTCCCACGACCACCATGGACAAGCCGGGCAGGAAAGAGTTGAACAGTATGCTCTTGATGTGGTCAAAGCTGAGCCCTCGCCCCCTTACCGAGGTCGCGAGCGGAAATATCGGTATGAGGTGCGCGAAGGCTATGATCAGGAAAAGCGCGACAATGTAGTACGGGATCGGGTAAAATACAATCGAGAGCGATTCCAGCGCCTTTGAGTACCACTTTTCCTTCCTGAATCCCGCCAGCAGCCCAATGGCGTTGCCAATCACCCATGACAGCGCGATGGTCGCCATCATCAGCCCCATCGTCCACGGCAGCGCGCGGCCGATAAGCTCCATCACCGGGATTGGGTACTGCGAAAACGACGGGCCGAAATCATGCGTGAGCAGGACGCGCTTGAAAAATCCAAAATACTGGGATGCCAGCGAGCCTTCCAGCCCGAATGTTTCCGTCAGCGTTCCCCTGATTGCGGCCACGGCCTCCGGCTCCATGTAATCGGACTGGGCGAGAAGGCGCGCGAGCATGGCTTCTACCGGGTCGGACGGCAACGCCCTTGGCACAAAAAATACGATCGTGACGCCGATAACAATTACGGATATGTACACAGCCAGCCTGGACAGGAGGAACCTAAAAAATTTCACGGTTATGACCATCCCTTTTCAAGTTTTGGCGCAAAGCCCGCGCGCGGCGCCGCCAAAGCGCGCGGGCCGCCAGAGCGGCGGCCCGCGCGGCCGCGCGGCCTCTTACTCGCGGCCTGTCGAGCTCAGCATCGGGACGACATATTTGTAGTTCGACCACCACTGCCAGGGCGCGGCGTAGGGATTCTCAGCGGACGGGAAACCCTCCCAGTAATATTCGTCAACGGGCGTAAACGTCGCCGCGCCGTACATGGGCATGAACGGCACCTCGTCCACCATGAGTTTCAGCAGCTCAGTGGTCTTTTCGACCATTTGCGGGTCGGTGCGCGGCATGTTGAGAAGCTCGTCGATCATGGCCGTTCCCTCTGGGCTGTCCCAGCGCGCGGCGTTGCCGGAGGCGGACTCGCCGATCGGGCGGACGAACACGTCCCGCCATGTGCTCATCTGCGTGCTGATGTCGGCGATGACGCCGCATGAGGGCCAGGCGGTGACAAGCTGGTACTCGCCCGTGTTCTGGGCGGAGCCAAACGCCGCGCTGTCCACTTGTATGACATTGACGTCGATGCCGAATTTTTTCCACGACTCCGCAGCCGCGAAGCCCACGCGTATCTGCTGCGTCTGGCCTTCCTTGAGCGTCAGCAGCTCTATTGTCCACAGACTGCCGTCCGGCAGATGCCATTTCCCGTCCTGCTGCGTGAAGCCGTTCTTCTCAAGCAGCTCCGCCGCCTTCTCCACGTCGTATTTCCACCAGCCCACTCCAAACGTGTCGATCATCTCATCATCTGTTTCGGGCAGGCCGTCCAAGCCCTCCTGGCGCAGCTGCTCGGTTATCTGCGACGCGATCGTCGGGTCGAACGGCTTGTAGCCGTCTTCAAACGAGTACTCCGTCAGCCACTCGCGCATCGGCTTGTGGTATATCGGGTTCAAAATTGTGGTCGGCGGAATCTGTATCGGGCAGACGTTTATTCGCTGATATATTTTTGCCTGGCTCCTATTTTTTTTGCGCCTCATGTGTGGGAGGCCGTCAGCCGCCCTTTCTGCTTCCTAGTTTCCACCAGAACGTCCGTGTAGTATCTGTCGTACGTGCAGCAGCCAACTTGGCTCTGCTGGATCAGGAGTTCGAGGCAGTTGTCGCACACTGTGCACCACTTTATTTCCCCCTCCCTGCCTTCGCGCAGCTTCCTCGGCAGCATCGGGTCGGCAAACGACTGCCTGCCGAGGCCGAGCATGTCAACGACGCCGCGCTCGACGCACTGCGCGCCGAAGCCAAGCAGCGAGCTCTGCTCCTCCGTCACTGCGCACAGGCGGTTTTTGCCGTTTCTGTACGGGGTGAAGCTCGAACCGATCAGCACCGTTTCCGGCTTGAGGCGCTTCTTGAGCTCACCGGCAAAATACTGGTGCAGATAGGAGCAGTACGGGATGTGCCTGTCAACCTGCGTCAGGCTGATGGTGATGGACGGGCTGCCGGCAGACTGGATGAAAAACTGCGCGCCCCGCTCTTCGAGGCCCTTTAGCAACGAGATCGGCTCCGCCAGATCTATGATCGGAGAATCCGGGCCGGCAGTCCCGAAGCCTCCGGGGAACCCTTCCCATGCGGAGATTTTGGATCCGATAAGGAAATTCTTGTCGTTCACCGCGTTCTGTATGCGCTCGTAGAGATCAAACGCGAACCGGCTCCTGTTCTCCCACGGGCCGCCGTACTTCCACTTCCGGTCATTGTAGGGCCTCAGCACCTGTGAGCCAAAATACCCATGGCAGAGCTTCATGTCGATACCGTCCGCGCCGGCGTCGTGCGCGATTTGCGCGGCCAGCACGAAGTCGTCCATGATCTTGCCCACCTCGTCCTCCGTCAGCTGGTCGCCGCCATAGCCGTGCAGCGGCTTTACGGTCACGCGCCTCGAAAAGCCAGGGTGCGACAGCTCTCCGGAGTGCGTGAGCTGGAAAATGAACAGCATGTGCGGATTGCGCTCTTTGACCTTCCGCACCAGAGCCTTCAGCGCATCCCTGTTAGGCTCCATGATCGTCAGCTGGCTGTCCCTGGAACGGCTTTCGCGGGTGATCGAGATCGCCTCGAGCGAAACCATCCCCGCCTCGCCGTCGGCCAGCCTGCAATAGCGGTCGGCTGTCAGCCGCGACGGGTTGCCGTTCTCATCTTCGTCATTGCATTCCATTGCCTGCATGAAGAATCGGTTCTGGCAGGTTCTCGCCCCGATCTTAATCGGCGACAGCAGCGTTTCTCTGTAATTCAATGTGCAGCCCCTCCTTTATGATTAATGCGCGCATGCATTAATGCGCGGCGGATACCCGCCAGTCCAGGCGCCCACGGCGCGGCCGCGCCTACGGCTCGCTGCCGAAAAGCTTGTCCGTGCGCCCCTCGTAAGGGCGCTTAATCAGAAGCGGCTTCAAATAGGCGGCCGCCTTCTCGACGCCGTCCATCCTGCTCATGGTCACGTCCTCGTGCTCGTAGCTCAGCGCGCCGCAGTACCCAGTCATCGAAAGCTCGGTGATGATCCGCTTCCAGTTGACGTCGCCCCAACCGGGGACGCGGAAGCGGAACGACCGATCGAGCCTGCGCATGTCCCCCTGCATCAGGACGCCCCCGAGCGGAAGGTTGTGCTCAACAAGCTCGGCGTCTTTTGCGTGCACATGGAATATCCGATCCCCCAGACGGTCGATGAGCAGCTCCGCGCTTATCTTCAGGTACAGGACGTTGGCCGGATCCAGGTTGTACCCAAGGCACGGGTGGCGATCAACCAGCTCGAGCGCGCGCTCAGCCGTCAGCGTGTCGTACACGAAGCTGTTCGGGTGGATCTCTATCGCGAATTTGACGCCGTACTCCCTGAACCTGTCGAGTATCGGTACAAACCGCTCGGCGAACTGTTCCTCGTATTCCGACCAGCCCTGCCCGTATGGGAAAAAGAAAAAGCGTCCCCAGTTCTCGACGCCGGGGTAGCCGACGACGGTGGAAACCCCCAGCGCGTTCGCGGCCTGGGCGGTCAGTATGAGCCGCTCCGAGCCATGCCGGATTTTTTCCTCGGGGGTGCCCCTGTAGATGAAGTCAGTGTCCGCGCCTCCCGGCCCCATGATGAGAAACGAGTCCGAATGATTGCTGAGCGCGCATATTTCAAGCCCGGCATCGGCGGCCAGCCTATTCAGTTCACTGGCCCTGCCCGGCTTTATGATGTCCTCCGGCTCAAGCTGCCCGTTTCCCTCGTAGGCGGGGATTTCAAGCGTTTCATACCCGAATCGGGCGGCCAGATCGGCCACTTCTTTCAGCGGCAGCTCGGAAAAATTGGCGGTAAAGAAACCCAGTTTCATAAAATGCTCCTTCCGAATTCAAACAAAACAAAAATAAGCGATGGCAGGCGTCGGGTATTTTCCGTGACTGTTTTTGTGTTATTTTGACTGAATTTTACCACATTCCTTTGTGTGACGCAATAATTATTTTGATATCAAAACTTGTTTGTATATAGTCACATAAATTCCGCATCTATTTGTTGATATCGCCGAACGTCGCCTGTTTGGCCCAGATACGCCGAAGGCCGCCCCAGGCGCGGCCTTGCGCTGGCCAAGCGTTGCGGGCCGTCCCCTTATGCCTGCTTCGTTTGTCTTTTGCCGACCCAACTGTATATTGCATTTCGTTGCGGCAAATGATACAATTCGGGCATAAACAAATGCCTGAATTTACCGTTGCGCTCGGAGAGCCTCCGGAGCTTCGGCGGAATATGGAAACGCGCTCCATAATGAAGGGAGGAACCTTTCGGGGATGATCAACACCGTAACCCTGAATCCAGCTGTTGACAAGGCATTGTTCCTTAACAGCATGAGCAAGAACGTCACGAACAGAATCAAGAGCGTGAATGAGACGATCGGCGGAAAGGGCACGCACGTGTCCATCAATTTGAGGCTCCTGGGGCTGGCCAGCAGGGTGTTCGGCATTTGCCACGGGGAAACGGGCGAGAGGATAGTCGGCGAGCTGCGCCGCCATGACCTCCAAGTTCGATTTTTGCACCACGGCGGCGCCGAGAGCAGGACAAATTACCTGATAGTCGAGGACAGCGGGGACTGCACGCTGCTGGCCGAGCGCGGGGCCGTGCTGTCGGACGCGGATCTGGACGAGCTCATTGGCATGATGGAGGACGAGATACAGCCGCGCGACTACCTCGTGCTGTCCGGCGACACGTCAAACTGCGACTCGGGCGTGTACAGCCAGATGCTGGCGCGGCTCGCCGGCAAAAGCCTCAAGGTGTTCCTCGACACGAGCGGCGAAACCCTCGCCGAATGTGTCGCGGGGTCGCCATTCCTGATCAAGCCGAACCTGGACGAGCTGTCGCATCTGTGCGGCCGCGCCGTCACCAGCGAGCCGGACGACGTGATTTGCGCGATTTCGCGGCTCGATCGCTGCCAAATTGAGGTCGTGGCCGTTTCCATGGGCGCGTCCGGCTCGATCGTTCGCACCGGCGGCGGCATTTACCGGGCGATCCCGCCAAAAACAGAGGCCGTCAACACGATTGGTTGCGGCGACTGCTTTCTGGCGGGCCTGCTCTATGGATTTTCTGGCGGGCTCCCGGTAGAGGAGATCTTGCGGGTGGCGACGGGCGCCGCCGCCGCCGCCGAATCTGCGGCCTCGGTCGGCTTTGACACGCGGCGCGCGAAAGCGCTCGCGAAGCTGGCGAAAGTAGAGAAAATAGGGTAAAAGTTTTATGCCAGAACATGAAAAGGGACGGTCACAAGAATGGCTATGAAAAAGCTAACCGAAGCGCAGGACAAAGGCAGGCGGGCGGGCGGGCGGCTCTCATTCGAGGGGATGCGCGCGGAGATGGCGACGGTGGCCAGGCTGATGTGGGAGCGCCGCCTGACCAACGCGGCCGGCGGCAACTTTGCCGTGCGGGCGGCGGAAAACCGGATACTGATCTCCCCGTCGCTGATGTCGGAAGAAAAGCACTGCAGCATGGCGCCAGAGGATTTTCTGCTGATCGACTACGACCAGAATCTCGTCGAGGGGGCCGGCAGGCTCTCCCGCGAGAGCCTGATGCACGCGCTGATCCTGAAAAATTTCCCCGAAATCGGCTGCACCATCCACGCCCACCCGTTTTACTGCATGCCGTTCGTCGCCATGGCCAAGCCGATCCCCAGCATGACCGAGGCGACAATGGGCCGCGGCGACGTCGGCTGCATCGCGTACACGAAAGCCTACTCGCGCGAGCTGTCCGAGGCTGTATACCGATATTTCGAGGAGCGCCGCGAGCTCGCCGCGAAAAAGCCGATCGGCGTCATCATGCCCCTGCACGGCGTCGTCGTGTCGGGGCCGAGCATCTTCATGGCCTACAGCATGCTTGAGCGGATTGAGGGCGACGCCTTCTGCGCCATCGCAAAGCAGCTCTTCGAGCGCTGAGAGGCCGCATCCACGCGCAACGGCCGCAAATTTCGGCTGCGGCGGGCGGCGGGGCGGCTGCGGCAATCGGCGGGCGGCGGGCGGCGGGCGGCGGCGCATCGCGCCCGTCACGGGCGGAGAAACCGCGCTTTCCCGTTCCGGCTTGGGTTGCGGGAACAGCCCGCTTTGGTATAATATGGACTTATACGCAAACGCCGCCGGAGGGCACGTCCGCGAGGGGCCCCGGTTGGGCATGTCGGAGGAGAAGGTGGGCATATGTACAGCGAAGAAAGAAAATCCGAGATATTGAATCTGATTGCGAAAACGGGGAGCATCAACGTCAACGGGCTCGCCGAGCGCTTCAGCATTTCAAGGGAAACCATCCGCAGGGATTTGAGCGACATGGAGCGCCAAGGCTTCCTGCGCCGGACGCACGGCGGCGCTGTGCTGGACGCCCCCGCTTCCGCGCCGCCCGCGACGACCGAGTCCCCCGTCGCGGAGAGGACAATGCGCCAGGCGGACGAAAAGCGCGCCATCTGCAAAAAGGCGGCGTCGTTTTTGACCCAGGGCGACACGATTTTCATTGACAACAGCTCCACAATGTTTTACTTCCCGAGCTGCATGCCCGCCGACATGCAGCTCACCGTCATCACGAATTCCGTCAATTTCCTTTACGAAGCCGCCAAAATCCCCAATTACAACTGGCTGATGATCAGCCTCGGCGGCGTATTCAAGCCAAGGAATCTGTCAGTCTATGGCTCGGACTCCCTAAAGGCGGCGGAGCCATACTACCCGAGCAAGGTGTTCATATCGTGCGCCGGCATATCCCCGGTCAACAAGATCGCGGACACGAGCCTGCAGGAGATCGAGGTAAAGCGCATGCTCATCGAGCGGGGGCAAAAGGTGTTTTTGCTCGCCGACCACACGAAATTTACGAAAGCCGGGCAGATGCACCTCTGCGGCTTTGAGAGCATCGACTGCATAATCACTGACCCCGCCGTCAGGGAAACCGGCGAGGCGCAGAAAATTCTTAAAAACACCGGCATCGAGCTGATTGTCGCCGAATGAGCGCGCGGCCGGGAAAGCTGGAAGGGGGGCGCTGCCATGCGCCGCTATTCATCGCTGGCCTTTGATCTGGGCGGCAGCGGGGCCAAGCTGATGCTCGGAGAATACGACGGCAGGGGAATTCGCCTGTCCGAGGTCGCCCGTTTCCCAAACCGCCCAGCGCCCATCGCCGGCGGCTTGTACTGGGACATCGTGGGCATCTGCGATCGCTTTCTTCTCGGGCTCCGGAAAGCCGCCGCCGCGCACCCGATCCGCTCGCTCGGGATCGACTCGTTTTCAAACGACTTTTGCCTGGTGGACGCGGCGGGAGCCCTGCTGTCGCCGGCGCGCTGCTACCGCGACGGGCGGGGGGCGCGGCACGCGGCCTCCGCGTATGCGCGCGTGCCGCCGCGCCGGCTGTACGAGCTGACGGGAAACCAGAACGCCCCGTTCAACACGCTGATGCAGCTTGCGGCGATGCAGGCCGATGGCCAGGGGTGGCTGCTCGAGCGCGCCGACAGGCTGCTGTTCATCCCCGACCTGCTCCTATACATTCTCACGGGGGAGGCGGTCGCGGAATACACGATCGCGTCCGTCAGCCAGCTGTACAGCTTTGCCGATGGCGCGTGGAGCCGGGAGCTGCTCGGGGCTTTTGGCCTGAAGGCCAGCCTTTTCTGCGGAATATCTTACCCCGGCGCCGAAGTCGGGAGGATCAGCCGCTCCAAACTGGCACTCGGCGGAAACGGCCTCGCTGGCGGCTCAGGAGGCGCGGGCGGGGCGGCCGCCCCTGGATCGGGCGGCGCGGGCGACATAATCGCCGTGTCCGTCTGCGAGCACGACACCGCGTCGGCTTTCCTCGCCTCGCCGGCCGCGGCGGATCGCGGGCGGGTTGCGATCATCAGCAGCGGCACGTGGTCGATCGTCGGATGCGAGCTGCCGCAGCCGCTCATCTGCGATGCCGGATTTCGCCACAACCTGGCAAACGAGGGCGGCTATCCGGGCCATCATCGGTTTTCGCGCAACGCGATGGGATCGTGGATAATACAGGAAATCCGCTCCGACTGCGAGCTGCGCGGGGCGCCGATCACATTCGCGCAAATAGAGGAGGAGGCTTCGAGGGCCGGCGCGTTCGAGTTTCTCATCGACGCGGACGACAGCGCGTTCTACGCCCCCGGAAACATGCAGGAAAGGGTGCGCGAGTGGTGCTCGCAGCGATATGGCCGGGCCCCGTCCGGGATCGGCGTCATCGCGCGCTGCGTCTACGAAAGCACCGCCCTCGGATACCGCCGGGCGATCGGCCTGCTGGAGGCCGCGACCGGCCGCGCCCTGCCAGTGATCAACATAGTTGGCGGCGGGGCGAGGGATCGCCTGCTGTGCCAGTTCACCGCGTCCGCGTGCAACCGGCCGGTCATGGCCGGCCCGTTTGAGGCGACGGCCCTCGGCAACCTGGCGGTTCAGCTGATCGCCGCCGGCGAGCTGTCTTCTGTGGAGCAGGCCCGCGAAATGATAGGAGGCTCTTTCGAGCCCAATGGTACGAGCCGCGCAATCCCGAAGCCTGGGACGAGCAGTATCGGGCGCTTGCGAATCTTTTGGGGGATGGCGCCGCATGAGCGCGGCGGCGCAGGGGAGGCCCGGCGCGCCGCCGCGCCATTTCGCGGCGGGCTTCGGCCGGCGCGCCCCCGCTCATGCGGCGCCCGCTTTTTCAGCCTGCTCGCTCGGCGTCAGGCCACCACAGCGCCGCCCATAGCAACGGGACGCCGGCCTTTCCCCTGACCGTATGCGGCTCGCCGGGCGGGATCTCTATGACGTCGCCGGGGCCTATCGGAGCCTCCTCCCCGCCCACGATCACAGTGCCGCTTCCGTAGAACACGATATACACCTCCATCGCCGGATGGCTGTGCAACTCCATCTCGCCGCCGTCGCCGAGGTAGCCGTACTGATGCGAAAACGGGGCGGCAAGCGAGGCCGGAACCACCTTGTCCGCCAGTATCGTGTCCTGATGCGCCCTGTACGCGGCCCCCTCCCGAAACGCCTTGACCTCTATGCCGCCGGCCGCGGGCGTCCCGCCGGCGACTGGCTCCCACCACAGCGCCCCCCACAAAAACGGCTCCTCGTCGGATTCCGCGCAGAGCATCGTGTGCCATTCGCCGCCGGGAATCGCGACCACGTCGCCCGCTTTCACACGCCTGTTCCGCCCGCCCAGAATCACAATCCCAGAACCGGACAGCACGATGTAGATCTCGTCGGTCGGATGCGCGTGGCCAGCCATGGCCCCGCCTTTCATCAAATACCCGTATTGGTGCCTGAACGGGGCCTTTACGCCGCCTGGCAGCACCGGCTGGGCCAAAATCGTGCCTTCGTGCGCCTTGTACGCGGACGCCGGATCAAACTTCGCAATATTGATCGCCATTTCAAACGCTCCTTTGAATTTTATGTGGCTTTGCTTCTGTTTATGCCTGTATTATATCAAATTATTGCGCTAAGTGCAAGAGAAGCTGTGCCGTATTGTTGGTTTCAAAAATATTTCAAAAATATTCAGAAGCAATTTTTTCGAATTTGCTTGCTTATCGGGCATTCCAATGGTATTTTTATATAGTGGCGAACCAAGGCAAGCGCGCGGGCCATGGCGCGAAATGAGAGAAGCAAAGCAAACGGAATGGAATTGGATGGAGCGAAAGGGGGCAAAAGCGATGAGCGAATTTAGAGCCGGCATCGTCGGCGCCGGCTTTGTCGGGCAAATACACGCCGAAACGCTGCGCCGGCTGGGCAACGTCAGCGTCGTGGCCATAGCCGACGTGGCAGGCGCGAAGGCTGCGGCCGAGAGGATGAAAATACCGTCATACTATGCCGACTACAGGGAGATGATCGACAGCGCCAAGCTGGACGTCGTGCATATTTGCACGCCGAACCGCTCGCATTGCGAAATCGCCATGTACGCGCTGGGGCACGGCGCCAACATACTGTGCGAAAAGCCGATGACGACGTCGATCCGGGATGCGGAGGCGCTCGTTGAGCAGGTGGAAAAGAGCGGGCTCGTGGCGGCTCTGAATTTCCACAACAGGTTTTATCCGATGACGCACCACATGCGCAATGTTATTCGGGACGGCGAGCTGGGAGGCGTTTTTTCAGTCACCGGCTCATACACGCAGGACTGGCTGTTGGAGAAAACGGACTACAGCTGGCGGTTGCTGTCCGAGGAGTCCGGCAAAACGCGCGCCGTGGCCGACATCGGATCGCATTGGATGGATCTGGCCGAATATGTCAGCGGCCAAACGATCACCGAGGTTCTCGCTGACTTCTCGATCATACACCCCGTGCGAAAAAAGCCGCTCAGGCACACAAGCGCATACTCGACGGAAAAATTCAGCGACGACGGCTACGAGGACATGCGCGTGGACACGGAGGACAACGCGAACATACTCATCCGCTTTGGCAACGGGGCGAAAGGCAGCGTATTCGTATCCCAGGTCATAGCCGGAAAGTCCGTGGCGATCAGCCTCCTTGTCGGGGGCTACAAAAAGTCTGCGGAATGGAACAGCGAGAACTGCAATAAGCTTGTCATAGGAAGAAAGGACAGCTTCTGCGAACTGCTTGAAAAAGGGCCGACGACCGTCCATCCGGACACGCTTCCCCTCGTGGCGTACCCGCTTGGGCACCTCGAGGGCTTCCCGGACGCCTTTAAGCAATGCTTCCGCCAGGTGTACGCCAGCATCGGCGACGCGGCGGCGCCGCGCGACTATGCGACCGTGAAGGACGGGCTGCACGAGGTCGTCCTGTGCGAAAGAATATTTGAGAGCAACCAGCGGCAGCAGTGGGTGCGCGTGTAGCGCCGCGCGCAGGCAAGCAGAGGAATCCCCGCCAAGGGATTCCTCTGCTTTTTTCCGCGCGGCGGCGGCAATTTGCGGGCGCCGGCTCGCGGAACACCGCTCTTTTAGCGCATGGAGCCTTCCAGCTGCCGCTTGAACTCCGCGACCAGCTCGTCAACCCCGGCGGCCCGCAACTCGTCCAGCGCGGCGCCTATGTTGGAGCCATAGTCCTGCACGCCCAGCGCGATTGGCGCCATAACGGCCGTTATCGCCGTCTGGACGTCGGTAAACTGTGTCTGGACGCTTTCCGCGTTGAACGTGAACGAAGACGCGTAGCCATCGACAGCCGACCCGTTAAGGGTGTAGAGCGTCTGAGCGGTCACTTTAGGCATCGTGGAGGCAGTTCGTATGAACGCGATGTTGCCGGACATCCAGTCACTGAAAAAGTATGGGGGCTGGTTGGTAGATGGATCGACAATCAGCTCGCGCGAGCGCTCGCCGACCGGATTGTAGTCAATCCCCGCGCGCCCGTAGAAAAACAGATCGTAGTGATCCTGGCTGTCCAGCAGCCAGTTGTGGAACTTCACCGCCGCATCGGGGTGCTCGCTTGCGGCCGGCACGGCGTTCATGTTGCGGGTGCCGTAGGGCCTGACGCGCGGCTTTTCGGGCGCGAAATCCAGCGACTGGAAGTCGTCTGCCGTGATCTCGGGGTAATTCGCCTTCAGCGGGTTGATATCGCTAAGCGTCCCGGCGTGAACGAGCCAGTCGCCGGCCTCCAGGCGCTGCTTTTCAAGGTCGCCGCTCGTGCCGACCACAAGCGATATCGTGTCCGGGCTGATCAGCCCCTTGTCATACCACAGCTTGGCGTTGGCCGCATTCTTTCTGAACACGTCGGTTTCGTAATAATTTGCCACGCTTCCGTCCTGGGCCACGAAGAACACCTTGTCGTACACCACGAACGGCCACTCGTCATACGCCTTTTCGGCTATGTTGAAAAACAGCGTGTTGCCACCCGCAGAAAGGCCAATATAGGGCTTTCTCGCGCCTTCCCACTCGCCCATGACATGCTCGAACACTTCCGTCAGCTCATCAAATGTCGCTGGCAGGGGCTGGCCGTACTTTTCCAGTATGTCGGTGCGGATCGTGATTTCCGGGTTTGTCGCGGATTCAAACCAAAACGCCGGGATCGCGTACAGCTTCCCGTCTATCGTCACCGAATCCATCGCAAGCTGCGGATTGTGCGCTGCGATGTTCGCCCCGTACTCCCCGATCAAGCCGGTCAGATCGGCCAGGGCGTTGCGCGAAGCATAGTTGCTGAGCGACACGCGATCGTTCATCACTTCAAACATGTCGAACTTTTCGCCAGTTGACAGCATGAGGTTTATTTTCTGATCCCATGCGTCCCACGGGGTGTACTGGAGCTGCAGCGCGATGCCGACGCCATCCTCCGCGAGCTGCGCGTTGATAGCCAACAGCGCCGCGTCAAGATCCTTTGGGGCGTCGCCGGGCGCGACGTACAGGAGCGGGGCCACCTCCGCAGGTGCGCCCTGCGCGCCTGCGGAGGCGCCACCGGAATCAGGTGCGCCGCCGGACGGCGAGCCCTCTGACGGCCGTTCCGTGCCGGGCGGATCGCCCGCGCCCTGCGGCGAACCCTGAGCGCAGCCGGACACCAGCGCCGCCGCCAAAACAAGCATGCCCAAAACGGCCGCGAGGCAGGCTCTGAACCCATGAACATTCATTATGCGCGATACTTTCAGCCTTTTCATCTTTGACTCTCCTTTGAAATCCATAATATTTTTTTACCGCCGCATTAAATTTCAGCCTATCCAGCGCCGGCCACGCCGCGCTCAGCCTTTGACCGATCCCACGATCAGCCCTTTCACGTAGTAGCGCTGCAAAAACGGGTAGAGCATAATAATAGGGCCGATCGTGATCACCGCCGTCGCCATCTTGAGGGATTCCGTAGGCGGGGTGACGCCGATCGCGCCCGCCATATACTGCAAGTCGCGCAACATGGAAAGCTGCGACTGCAGCTGCAACAGGAGATATTGGATCGGGTACATGTCTTGCGAATCGATCAACATGATCGCGTTCCACCAGTCATTCCAATATGCAAGGCCGTAAAATAGGCCGACAGTGGCCAAAACCGGCATGGAAAGCGGGAAATAGATGCGGAACGCTATCGTCATGTCGTGCGCGCCGTCTATCGTGGCAGACTCCCTGAGCGAGTCCGGTATCCCGCTCATGAAATTTCTGACAAGGAACAGGTTGAAGGGGTTGAACAGCAGGCTTGGTATGATCAGCGCGGCAATATTGTCATACAGCCCCAAGCGCCTGTTAATCAGATACCACGGGACGGTGCCGGCGCTGAAAACCATAGGTATGAAAAAAATCAGGCCAAACAGGTTGCGATACTTCACCATTTTGTTCGCGAGCATGTACGCGGCCATGCCGGTAATCAGCAGCGCCCCGAGCGTCCCGGCCAGCGTGACGGCGATCGATATCAGGTAGCCGTTCATCACCTTGGAGCCGCCCTGGAACATGAGCCTGTAGGCATACAGCGACAGCTTGTCCGGCAAAAAGCTGTAGCCGTTTCGCATGATCGAGGACTCGTCCGAAAACGAGACGGCGAGCGTCAGCAAGAACGGCAGCAGGCACGCCGCCGAATATAGAAAGACGGCGGCGGAAATCAGAAAATTGGGCAGAGAATACTTTTTCATCGGTCCTCATTCCTTTCAGCGCGGGGCGCCGGGCGAAAAACGCCCCGCTTTGCCCTGCGGGCGGAACCGGCGCATCAGTACAGCGCACCTTCCGGGTAAAAGCGACGGACTATCGCGTTGGAGCCGCAGACCATGACAAAGCCAATAACGGACTGGAACATGCCGATCGCCATCGCCTGGGCGGGATCGCCGACCCGGCGCAGAGCGCGGAACAGGTACGTGTCTATGATGTCGGTGGTGCGATACAGGGTTCCGTTGTCGCCGACGAACGCGTATATCATGCCAAAATCACCGTACATGATCCTGCCGACGGAAAGCAGCGTCATGATCATGACAGTCGGCATGATCAGCGGCAGCGTCACGCGCGTGGCGATCTGAAAGCGAGACGCGCCGTCGATGCGGGCCGACTCGTTGATCGTGGTGTCAATCCCGGCAATCGCGGCGAGGAAAATGATTGAGTTCATACCCGAATTTTTCAGGGTCTTCACAATCACGAGAATCGCCGGCCACCTGTCTGCGGAAGTGTACCAGTTTACGTGCTCCATGCCGAGCCTGCCCATAAGCTTGACGACGATCCCGTACTCGTTGGAAAACAGGCTCAGCAGAATATACGAAATCACGATCCATGAAATGTAGCTGGGGAACAGCATGACAGCCTGCGCGGACTTCGCGAACCTCGCGCAGCGGAGCTCGTTGAGCATCAGCGCCAGCAACACTGAGACGAACGTGCCGACGACAATGAACAGGAAATTCAGATACAGCGTATTGCGCGTGACCTGGAGCGCGTTGCGCGACGCGAAAAAGAATCTGAAATTCTCCAGGCCGACCCACTTGTTCCGCGTCAGCATGGCCAAAAAACCGCTGTGCCTGTAGTCGTACTTCTGGAACGCGATTATCATGTACGAATACGCGGAGTAGCTGAAAATTGCCACGTAAACCAGAGCCGGCAGGGCGATCAGATATGAAAACCTGTTGCGGGCGATGTCCGAAAGCAGGGACCCACGCTTTTGTTTGGCTGCCACGGCAATTCCCCTCCCCCCAAGCGTTTATACAAACTCGACGCCGACGCTCTCCCCCATCTCGACAACTACAGGCAGAACCTCGTCGTACTGCGCGTCCGGCAGATGCTCCATGAGGACGGGCGTGTCCACCGGAAGAAATTCCTGAACGGCCTTCAGCAGAGCACGAATGTCAAGCCCGCCTTGCCCAAGGGCGACTTCCTCGAGATGCGTGTTTGGCTCGCGCGGATGCATGATCAAATCCTTCAGGTGCATTGCGGCGATGCCAAAAGGCGCCAGCCGCTTCACGGCGTCGCGCATGACGGCGCCGTTGCTAAAATACAGCAACGGGCTGCTGATCAAATTGATCGCGTCCAGATGCGCGGTCACGTACTGCGGCCGATTGATGTCCATGAGATACTTCTCGTACATGTCCGTGCTATACAGGAAGTTGAATGGAAACGTCTCAAACCCCAGCTTCGCCCGTCTGGGTTTCACCTGATCCACAATATGCCGCGTCATGTCAACGGAAAGCGCGTAAAACTCGTCGCTCATGTTCTCCGGGCCAAGGCCAGCGGGCGTGCCTGCCAGCCTGTTGCCAACCATCTGCGCGGCGCACCGCGCGCCGACTTCGTCAGCCATCGCGAGCCGATCAATTATGTAGGCGACGTTCTCCTTCGCGGTTTCCGGATCCGGGTGAAACGGGTTGCCCCATGCCCCAAGCTCCCCTATCACAATGTCCCTTTTCTCAAAGGCCTCGCGTATTTTTGCAAGCTCGCCCGTGTCTTTTGACGTGCATGTCACATACTCCGGAAAATACGCCGCCCGAAACCCGTGCACCTTGTAATGCTCGGCCAGCTGCTCCGGGTCGTCAAACCTGGCCTGGAGCAAATTTGCGCCTAATCTCATTCCGTCCCCTCCTTCGCGCCTAGTTTGCGCCTAGTTCGTGTCCAATGATTTTTCTGCGGCGCCGCCAATAAAGAACGGCGGGATCGCCTGTGGCTGAGCCGGGCGCGTCGTCATCCTGTAGACGGCGTTCTGCTCGGCCGAAACGCCCGTACCATACACGATTTCCATCGCGTGAAGGCCCAGTTCTGCGCTGCAACGGTGCGGCCGGCCATTGGCGATCGCCCATGCCAGGTCGGCGACGCCAATGCCGCGCCGGCTTTCCTTCCACTGGTCGATGCTCTTTCGCCTTTCGTCCCACTCCGGAGCGTCTCCTTTGGCGTACTGGTTGAAATCGTGAGTCAGCGGCACTTCCATTGGGGCCTTGCAGTTGCGGCGGTGCAAATACAGAGGGCCGCTGAATGTATTGGGATCCGGGCAGAGCAGGCTGCCTTCCGTCCCGTGAACCTCAATGCTCGATTTCGCGTCATGGCTGTCGCCGACGGCTATGAGCGTCCCTATCGCGCCGCTGCAGAACTCCAGAGCCGTCACCTCGGACGTCGGCGCGTCCGCCGATATCGTCTGGCCGTAATACTCGTTTTTTGGGTTTGTAAATTCCTGGGAGCGCGTTGCCGCAAATCCGGAAATTCTGGCAATCGGGCCCAGCAGATGCACCAGCGCGTGGGAGTAGTATCCGCCCATGTCCATAGGCAACGCGCTCCCAAAGGCCCATAGGCCGCCGGGGCGCGGGATCGGCTGAGCCTGATCGTTTCGGTAGCCGCGGACAACCGTCGCTACGGCGCAGATCGGCTCACCGATATACCCATCGTCGATCAGCTTGCGCGCCGTTTGGTACGGACCGCTGAGAAAGGTGTCCGGCGCGCAGGCGATGCGAAGCCCTTTTTGTCTCGCGAGCTCGTGCAATTTTTTCGCGCTCTCAAAATCTGTCGCCATCATTTTCTCGGTATAGACGTGCTTCCCGGCATTCAGCGCCTGTTCCGTGATTTCATAGTGCATGCTCGGAAACGTCGTGTTGACGACAATCTCGATTTCAGGATCGCCCATTATCTCCTCGTTCGTCATCTCGCGGATGCCGAACAGCGACGCGGCTCTGGCGCGACGCTCAGGCACTGCGTCAGCGCAGCCCTCCACTTCCAGGATTGCAAAGACGTCCACCATATTTTGCAGATAGGTGTAGCTGATGCCGCCGGCACCAATCAGCGCAACCTTGGTTTTTTTTAACCCCATGCGGTAGCCTCCCGTTTCTTTTATTAGCCGCCCCCATGCCCAATTATACTCGTGTTCGATTGGAAATTCCGACCGCAATTTGCGGTCGGACAGAGGAAACGAGTATTACTGACTCGCGTTAATGGAAAATTCAAATGCTCGTCAGTATATTTGAAATCCGCCGGGCGGCGCCTGCCCAATAAGCTTT
>JAISFK010000457.1 GCA_031263625.1 Clostridiales bacterium | reverse complement strand
GCGAGGGCGCGGCGGGCTTTGGCACGCGCAATGTGCGCAGCCGCGTCAAAATGCACTATGGCGAGCGCTACGGCCTTACGTTCGAGTCCACGCGGCATTACGGCACCAAGGCGCGCATTGTGCTGCCGGCGCAGTCGGACGTCCCAGGTCGAACACGAGTATAATTCAGGCCGGGCCGCCAACCGTCGGGCCGCCAACCGGCGAGCGCAAAACGACTGGCGCAAACCGGCGAGCGCCAACCTGGTTGCGCCGGCCGCCGATGCATCCAAAAAAAGATCCCAAATAGCCAAAAAAAATATATATCTTTGCATGCCATCTATGCCATATAATTTTTTTGCCGCCACAGAGCCGCCAATGGGCTGGGCGCGGCGCAAAAATACAATCGGGAGGAATACCAAGATGCAAAGAAGCGAGCGCGCAAGATTCGCACATGCGGCCCGCGCCGCGCGTGCCGCAAAGGCCATCGCGCTGGGGCTGGCCGTCGCAATGCTGGCCGTGCTGGCAGGCTGCGGCGGCGCCACGACCGGCGCCGCGCAGACGACGGCCGCGACCACGCAGGCGGCGGCGACGTCGGCCGGGGCGGACGCCGCGGAGACGACGGCAGCCCCCGCGGCCGATTCGGGCAAGCCCGTCGAGCTGAGGACTGCCTGGCAGGCGGGCGTCGGCCGCCCGGAAATACTGGAGGATCTCGTCCACAAATTCGAGGCCGCCAACCCGAACGTGACTTTTGTCATCGAGACGTCCGAGGCGGGCAAATACCAGCCTAAAATCGCGATGGACGTCGCGGCGGGCAACACGCCCGACGTGTTCACCTACTGGCGGCCGGAGCCGTCGTATGGCGTGGACAAGTTCATAGAGAAGGGCGCTCTCGCCGATCTCGGCGAGCTGTTCGACGACCCGCAGTTCAAGGACGCCTACCCTGAGTTCGCCATGAGCACATGCACGGTTGACGGCGTGATCTACGCGCTGCCCGCCGAATACGCCTTCATCATGTTCTACGCGAACGGCGCGCTGCTGAGCCAGATGGGCCTCGAAACGCCCGTCACATACGACGATTTCCTGAACTGCATGAGCGTCGCGAAGGAAAACGGCATCATCCCGTGGGCCGTGTCCACGAAGGCTTTCGCGTCCGGCTGGGAGCGCCCGCTGGGCTATTCGTTCAACCGCTACCTGTCCAACAAGGGCGAAAACGGGACGCTCAACGCCTTCAAGGGCGACGCGCGCTTCGACTCGCCGCAGGCCATCGAGGCGGCGAACGCCCTCTACGCGCTGTGCGCCGGGAACGCCGCGCCGGACGCCATGACGCTCGACGACACGCAGGCTTGCGAGAAGTACTTCAATACGGGCAAGGCCCTGTTCTTCGCGAACGGCACCTACGCCTTCCCGGCTATCGGCGACGGCGTGCGCGACGATCTGGTCGCCTTGAGATGGCCCGACATGCCGAACGCCGAATTCAACGGCCCCATGCAGGACAAGGATCTGGTCGCGGTGTGGTACGCGGCGGCGACGTCGTGGGCCGATCCCGACAAGAAGCCCGTCATCATCGACTTCCTGAAATTCATCACGAACGACGAGGCGGCGGATCGCCTGTTCTACGAGGCCAACAGCCTCGTCCCGAACACAGACTTCACGCTGGATCCCGCCCGCACGCACAGGGCCATGATCGACGCCAAGGCGATCGCCGACGCGGGCGAGCAGGTCAAGTGGCCGCTTTCGTTCGCGAACCCGGAGAACAAAGAGCCATTCTACAGCGTGTACACGGATTTCTGGTCCGGAAACTACACCGGCGAGGAGTTTGCCGCGCGCCTGCAGGAGATATTCTACGCCGGATAGGCGGGGGCAGGGCGGCCGGCGCGGCGGGCGGGCGAGCCAATCGCTTTGCCAGCCCGCCGCGCCGGCCGCCATATATACTCGTGTTCGATTGGAAATTCCGACCGCAATTTGCGGTCGGACAGAGGAAACGAGTATTACTGACTCGCGTTTATGGTAAATTCAGATGCTCGTCAGTATAAAAAGATTGGGAGAATCGCAGCATGGGAACTTTCAAGCCAAAGCCGCAGCACGCGCTGTACCTCCTGCCCGCGCTGGCGCTCTATCTCGTATTCTTCATAGGCCCTTTCGCGCAGACGATGGGATTCAGCCTTACCAAGTGGGACGGGATCAACGAGTCGGCCTTCATCGGCTTCAGCAACTACCTGGAAATGTTCAAGGAGCCGGTGTTCCAGCAGAGCCTCGTCCGCGTGCTGAAGTGGGCGCTGATACAGGCGGCGTCGCAGATCGGCATAGCGCTCTTTGTCGCGAACCTGCTGCGCGCCAACGTTCGCGGGGCGGTGTTCTTCCGCTCGGTGTTCTTCATACCCGTGGTCATATCGTCCGCGGCGATCTGCCTGATGTTCGTGGTTATGTACGACAACGACATCGGGCTCGTGAACACAGCCCTGCGCCTGCTTGGCCTTGGGCGGTTCACGCACATTTGGCTCGGCGAGCAGTCAACGGCGTTTTACGCGGCCATCGTCGTCCCGATATGGCAGGGGCTCGGCATGTACATCGTCATACTCGTGTCCGGGCTTCAGGGCCTGCCGGAGGAGGTCTACGAGTCCTCCATGCTGGACGGCGCGAACGCGTGGCAGCGCTTCTGGCGCATCACGCTTCCCATGCTGTGGCCCATCGTGCAGGTCTGCATTATCCTGACCGTGTCCGGCGCGTTCAAGAATTTTGACTACATATACATACTGACCGCCGGGGGGCCGGGCAGCTCCACCCACGTGCTCGCCACGTACATGTACGACAAGGCGTTCGTGGGCCTGCGCTTCGGCTACGGCTCGGCGGTGGCGGTCGTCATATTCGCGCTCGGCATGTTGTTCACGATGGGCTTCAAGCTGCTGACCACGCGCGAGGAGTAGCGCCCGGAGAATGATCTGCATGATATGGCAAGCACATGGCAATATATGGTAGTGCATGGCAAGCACATGGCAATATATGGTAGTGCATGGCAAACATATGGCAATATATGGCGCTATATGGCAACGTAGCAATACATGGCAATGCATGGCAAATATATGCAAATGAGGTGATCGTGTGAACGGCCGCGCGAAAGCGAATCTGTTCTCGGGCCTAAAATACGTGTTTCTGGCGCTGTACGCCCTGCTGACGTTCTTCCCGCTGTGGTGGACGTTTTCCAACTCGTTTCGGACGAACAGCCAGATATTCACGCAGACGCGGCTGCTCCCGGAGACGTTCGCGTATCTGAACAATTACGCCAGCATCATGCGGCAGAACATCCCGAGGGCGATGTGGAACTCGTTTTCCATAACGGCGCTGTCCCTGCTGTTGCTGATAGCCTGCTCGATCCCGGCAGCGTACTTCATGTCGCAGTACCGGTTCAAGCTCTCCAACCTGGTGTTCGGGCTTTTCTCGGCGGGGGTCATCGTGCCGCGGCTGTCCATACTGATCGCCACGTTCTCAAACTTTCAGAAAATGGGCTTTTTGCAGAAGCAGTACCCGATAACGCTGTGCTACGCGGCGTTCGAGCTGCCCATATCCATGTTCCTGCTCGTCGGGTTCATGCAGTCCATCCCGGCGTCTGTCCTCGAAAGCGGGAAGATCGACGGGTGCAACTCGTTTTCGCTTCTGGCGCGAATCGTGCTGCCCATGAGCCGCAACGGCGTAGTCACCGTGCTGATTCTGGCGTTCGTCTCGGTTTGGAACGAGTTCGCGTATGCGTCGATACTGATACCGAATATCAAGTTCAAGACCATGACCATCGTGCTCGCGAACGCGAAGAACGAGTACATAACGGATTACGGAATGATGGCGGCGGGCGTGATTGTGGCGGTGCTGCCCATGATCGCCGTGTACAGCTTCTTGCAGGAGAAGATTGTGAGCGGCATGGTGGCGGGAGCGGTCAAGGGCTAGGGGCTAGGGGCTAGGGGCTAGGGATTAGTGGTTAGTGGTTATACTCGTGTTCGATTGGGATTCCGACCGCAATTTGCGGTCGGACAGAGGAAACGAGTATTACTGACTCGCGTTTATGGTAAATTCAAATGCTCGTCAGTATAGCAATATGATACAATGGCAGCATGATGTTGAAATGGGAGGAATACATATGGAATACGCTGTTTTGGGCGGAACCGGCAGGAAAGTCAGCCGGCTTGGCTATGGCGGGACGATCGCGGGGCTGAAGCACTATGTCCACGAATTTGACCCGGAGGACGAAAAAAACAAGGAGATCCTGCTCGAGGGCATAGAGACGGCATACGGCCTGGGCGTCACATACTTTGACACCGCGGCCGCATACGGGGACGGCGTGAGCGAGCGCATATTCGGCGAGGGCCTGGAGAAAATGCCGGAGGACGGCATATTCCTCGCGACGAAGGTTTCGCCCGGCGACGCGGCGCAGACGCGGGCCTCGCTGGAGCGCAGCCTGAAAAACCTGCGCAGGGAGCGCATAGATCTGATCCAGATTCACGGCACGAACTACACGGACGAGATGTGCGACGCCATGCTGGGGAAGAACGGGATGGCCGAGGTTTTGGAAAAGGCGAAGTCCGAGGGCCTCGTGCGCTACATCGGCTTTACGATAGAGTGCCAGAACCCGGCGCTGTACCGCTTCATACGCTCCGGGCGCTTCGACGTCATGCAGATCGAATACAACCTCATGTTCCAGCACCCGTATGACCCCAGCTGGGGCTGCGGCAGCCTCTACGACGCCGAGAGCGCCAAACTGGGGATCGCGGTCATGCGCACGGCCACGTCGGGGATCTTCCAGCGCTGGATCCAGCAGGCGAACCCGGCGAACACGTTCGACTACACGCCCGCGCTCATCCAGCTCGTGCTGTCAAACCCGCTGGTGGACGTCGCCCTGCTGGGAATGCGCACGGCGGCCAGGGTGAGGTCGAACGTGGACATCGTGAACGACGCGGCGCACAGGATTGATTTGGACGCCATGCACAAGCGCTATCCAAACTAATGTGGGCTGCGCCCACACCCCAAGTCGGAACGGGAAAGCCAAGGAGGCGAGCAATTTTGGAAAAGTGGTACGAGCGGGCCCATCGGTATGGGCAGACAAACCTGACGGAGATTGACCCCGTCGAGGCCGACATCGGTTTTTGGAAGGACTTCTGGAAAAAGACGGGGACGCAGGCCATCATCGTGAACGCGGGCGGGATCGTGGCCTACTACCCGTCGCGCCACAAATGGCACTATCGCGCGGCGAAGCTGGGCGGGCGCGACTTTTTTGGCGAGTTCGCCGCCGCCGGCCGCGAGATGGGGCTGGCCGTGCTCGCCCGCATGGACATAAACCGCGCGTTGCCGGAGGTATACGCCGAGCGCCCCGAGTGGTTCGCCCGCAAGCGGGACGGCTCGCCGTACATGGTCCAGGGGCGCTACCAGAGTTGCCTGAACAGCGGCTATTACAAGGAATACATACCGCAGGTGCTGATCGAGATCATCGAGCGCTACCGCCCGGACGGCTTCACGGACAACAGCTGGACGGGCATCCCGCGCGCCTCCGTCTGCTACTGCGAGAACTGTCGGGCCTCGTTCCGCGAGAGCGCGGGGCTTGAGCTGCCGGACAGCCCGGACTACGGCGATCCCGCATACCGCAGGTGGATTGAGTGGAGCTATGGGCGCCGGCTGGAAAACTGGGATCTTTTCAACCGCGTGACGGCCGAGCATGGCGGCGAGGACTGCGTGTGGCTTGGCATGGTGAACGCCAATTTCGTGAGCAGCCACGCGAGCTTCTGCGATCTGCGCGCGATCGCGCGGCGCTCCAAGATAATGATGGTGGACCACCAGGGCCGCGACGGCAACGGCTTTGAGCAGAACAGCCTCAACGGGCAGCTCCTGCACCAGCTGGCGGGCTGGGACGCGGTGATTCCGGAGAGCATGGCCAACTACGTGCGGGGCGAGCGGTCGCTGGCCTTCCGCAGGGCGGCGGCGCCGCCGCTCGAGGTGCAGCTCTGGATGTACGAGGGCATAGCCGGCGGGATCACGCCCTGGTGGCACATCGTCGGCGGGGCGCAGGAGGACGCGCGCATGTACGAGGCGTGCGCGCCCGTCCTGCAATGGCACCGGCAGCACGAGCGCTACCTGTACAACCGCCGGCCGGTCGCCAATGTCGGCGTGGCCTGGAGCCAGGCGAACGTCGAGTGGTTCGGCGCGGCGCAGGCGCGCGAGCGGGTCGAGCTTTCGTGGAGGGGGATCGGCATGGCGCTCACGCGAGCGGGGATCCCGTTCCTGCCCATCAACGCGGACGACATGGACGAGCAGCTGGAGGGCATCGATCTGCTCATACTGCCCGAGCTGGCGGTGCTCACGGGGCCGCAGCTCGACGCGCTGGAGCGCTATGCCGCCTCAGGGCGCAGCATCCTCGCGATCGGCAGCGTCGGCCTGATGGCGGGGGACGGCGCCCTGCAAAAGTCGCCGCGCATGGAGCGGCTGCTGGGCGTCCGCTTCGCCGAAGCGGAGCTTGGCGACGCGAAGGCCGACGCCAGCTGGGAGAACCCCTCCATGCACAACTATCTGCGCGTCGAGGCGCCGGATCATCCGCTGTTCGCCGGCTTTGAGCGGACGGCGACGCTGCCGATGGGCGGCGCGCGCAGGGGCGTCGAGATAGCCCCCGGAGAGGGCGCCGAGGCAAGCGGGGCAGCGGGAGTTGCTGGCGCAACGGCTGGCGACAGCCTGGCAACGGGGGCGGTTGGACTCGCGGACGGAGCGGCTGGCGCAACGGGCGGCAACGGCCCGGCGGCGGCAGCCGGCGGCTGGCACGGGACGCGCGCGCTCGCCACGTATATCCCGCCCTACCCGATCTACCCGCCGGAATTTGCGTGGACGGACGCGAAGCGCACCGACATGCCGGTCATAACGGAGCGCCGATCGCCGTCGGGCGGAACTGCCATATACGTCGCGTGGCCGCTTGACACGGCGTATGGGCGCGGCGGCCTGCCGGATCATGGCGATTTGCTCCAAAATGCAGTAAAATATCTCTTGGGCATGAACGCGGGCGGCGGGGCCGGGCAAGGCGGGATCGCGGACAGCGCCGCCGGGCGGGCGGCTTCCGGCGGCCAGGGCGCCGCGCCGGGCTCGCAGGGCGGCGCCCCCTGTTTCGGATCCAAGGTCTGCGTCGAGTGCGACGCCTACATAGACTGCAAGGTCTACGTGCAGCAGGCCGGGGCGCAGGGGCGGCGCTACGTAATTCACTTGGTCAACGCCAACCACACGGGCTTCGATCACGGCTACGCCGAAAAAAACATGCCCGTGGGCCCCGTCACCGTCACGATAAAGTCGCCGGGCTTCGCGCCGCAGGCCGCGTTCGCGACGGAGGACGGCCAGCGCCCGGCGCTGGAAAAGACGGGCGACGGCTTCTCCGTGCGCGTGGAGCGCCTTGGCGTCCACCAGCTGATCGTCGCGGAGTAGCGGAGCGGGCTGGATCGCCGGGGCCGGCAGGGCAGCCGAGCCGCCCGCACTATCTTCATATACTCGTGTTCGATTGGGATTCCGACCGCAATTTGCGGTCGGACAGATGAAACGAGTATTACTGAATAACAAGGAGGCGCGTCACAGATATGGCAGATATGGCAGAAATGACAGGCACGGCGAGCATGGCGGGCATGTTTGAATACCACGTTTTGACTATCGGGCAGTTCTCGAGAAACTGCTTTTGGGGGGAGGACGACGGCAGGGCGTACCGCGGCGCGGTATGCACGTCCACGCTCGTGAAGGGCGCGAAAAACATCGTGGCCGACCCGTCCCTGCCGCCCGAGGAGATGGCGGCCGTCCTGTACAACCGCAGCGGGCTGAGGCCGGAGGCCATCGACGCCGTGTTCGTCACGCACGCGCATGGCGACCACTATGTCGGCATCGAGTGCTTCCCCAACGCGAAATGGTACATGAGCGCGACGGATCTCGAAGCCATGCTCGCGTCCGCGGACGGGCGCGAGCGCGAGCTGGCCGGGCGCATGATCCCGGCGTCGCCCGGCTTCGTCGAGGGCGTGGGGTTGCTCGCAGCGCCCGGCCACACGTTGGGCACGGCCGCCATGCTGTTCGACAGCGCGGACGGGCGCGTCGCCGTGTGCGGGGACGCCGCCATGACGCGCGACTTTTTCCGGGCGCGTAAGGGCTACTACAATTCCGCCGACTTCGCGCTTTCCGCGCAGTCCATCGACAGGCTCGCGGAAGCCGCAGACATCGTGGTTCCGGGGCACGGCAACTATTTCATCAACAGGAGGCAGGGCGCCGGCATATGAAAAAACTAGCGATCTTCGGCTGCGGCGGCTTAGTTTACGATTTTATATACGACTACTTCAAAAAGCTGGACGTGCGCCTGGCGGCGATATGCGACACGCCGGGCAATATGGCCCGCTTCGCGCGCGCATACGCCGTTCCCGCCTGCTACGAGGACAGCGGGGAGCTGCTGCGAAAAGAGCGCCCGGACATGGCGCTCGTGTTCCCGGCCGACGACGCCGCGCAGTTCGGGCTGGCAAAAGCCTGCATGCTGGCGGGCGCGGACGTGATGTGCGAGCGGCCCGTGTGCCACAGCCTGCGCGAGGGCGAGGAGCTGGCCGATTTGCAGGAGCGGACGGGAAAATTCGTCATGCCGCGCTACAACAGGCGCTACATGCCGGCATACGTCTCCGCGCTCGGCATACTGGGAGGGCGGCAGGGCGGCTCGGGAGACGCCGAAATGCAAGCTGCAGGCCCGCAAGCCGCCGGCTCTGGCATGGGCGCTTCCGGCGGCGGCGACGGCGGCAGCGGCAGCGGTTTCGGCAGGATCTACATGTACAACGCCGCCTTTCACGCCGGCGCGTATGCCAGCGATGAAGCGTTCGCGGTGAACCACGTCAGCCACCACCTCGACCTGGCCCGGATGCTGCTGGGCGAAATAGAGCTTCGCAGCGTGATGGCGCTCAGGGAGGACGGGACGCGCCTCGGCTACCAGATCGCCTTCGAGGGGCCGCGCGGCCTGCTCGGCTGCATCCAGTCCAATTCGTTCCTGTGCGGCGACTATCCCATGGAGCGCGTGGAGATCTGCGGGGACAGGCAGCAGCTGATCGTGGAGAACGTGCGGCACCTGTGGCACAACCGGCCCGTTTCGCGGATCGGCGGCACGGGGGCGGTGGACTTCGCGGCGGCCGGCGGCACGAAAATCCTGAACGCGAACAACGCGCAGCTGGACAACCGCACGCACTACGGCTTCGAGCAGATGGCGGCGGAGTTCGCGCGCTGCGCCGGAACCGGCGAAAGGCCGGCCCAGGACATGGCCGACGCGCTGAAAACGTACGCGCTCGTGGAGCGGCTGCAGGCCATGGCGGCCAAATTGGACTGACGATCCCCCAGAACCACGCCTTGCAATGTATAATGCTAATCCGTAAACCGCCCCCAAATTTTGGACGGAATCTATACTCGTGTTCGATTGGAAATTCCGACCGCAATTTGCGGTCGGAATTTCCATCTCCATCCCATGGACGTTGAGGAATTTTTGTGGGCAAACGGCCAGCGCGAGCCCTGCTCAATCCGCGTATTAAGTAGAAATTATGCGCAAAATTTTCGCAATGCACTTTACTCACAATTTCAGCTTGCAAAATAAATTTGCATATGATACATTAAACAAAATTGCCGTTATCGCAGACGCGCAGGCCGCGCAGGCGGCGCGCCAGAGCAGGAGCAGGCAGGCGGCGCGCCAGGCAGGCGACGCGCCAGAGCAAGCAGGCGGCGCGCCAGAGCAGGAGCAGGCAGGCGGCGCGTCAGGCAGGGAACGCGCCAGAGCAAGCAGGGAACGCGCCAGAGCAGGAGCAGGCGTTGCGCCAGATCAGGCAGGCGACGCGCCAGGCAGGGGAACCGTCCATGTGGAAAAGGCTCGCACAATCGATTCTTGCCAGATACATCGTTTCGTACATCGCCGTGATGGGGGTGCTGACTGCGGGCGTGTGCCTCTATGTCAACGGCAGCATTGTGTCGGCGACGCGCCGGAGCCTCGTGGACGCGAACATAAACCGCCTGGGCGTCCTGCGCGTGCAGCACGAGGAGCGGCTTGCCGCGCTGCTCGACGTCAGCATCCAGATCAGCCAGTCCCCGGACGTGTCGCCGTTCCGCTTCCTCGACGACCCGATGAGCGCTTTCCGGCTCAAGCAGCACCTCGGCGCCTTTACCGCGGCGGCCGGCATGTGCGACCAGATGTACGTGATATTCGACATGGACGAGTACCTGTACTCGGTGGCGACGTCCGTGTCGCTGCCGATGCTCACGGAGCTGATGATGAACCTGGAGAGCACGGAGCCGGAGCGCCTGAAGGGGTTCATCCGCAACACGGGCAACGAGGCGGAGCTGCTGCCCGTGCAGAAGGCCCGCAGCATTTTGGTGAACGACGCCGACGTCGTGCTCATGAGTGCCCCGCTGCGCCTGTCGGGCCGCGCGCACATCGGCAATGTCATGTTCGTGATCAAGGACGCCTCCTATCAGCGGCTGTTCGCGGACTCGGTCTATGAGCGGCGCAACATGTACATAGCCTACAAGGGGGAGATGCTGTCCGCCGCCAGGCGCTTCGACGAGGTGTCGGACGAGGCGGTGCTGGCCGCCGCCTCCGCCGGCGAGCCCGTGCGCACCATCGTCGAGGGCGGCGTCCGCTACCTGCTGTTCGCGCAGGACGGCGACATGCTGGGCATGCGCTATATATCGCTCGTGCCGGAGGAAGCGGTGCACATGCAGACGGCGCAGTCGCTGTACGCGTTCGCGGGCTTCCTCGCGCTGATCTTCGTGCCGTGCGTTTTGCTGGCCGTGAGCTTCGCGCGCCGCTTCGAGCGCCCCATACACGAGATTCGCGACACCCTGTCCGCGGAGCGGGGCGGGCGCGGCGACCACTTTGACGCGATCCGCAGCGGCATAGAGCGGCTCGCGGAGCAGAACTCGCAGCTCCATCGGCGGCTTTACGACAGCTTTTCGGCGCGCAGCGCGGATTTTGTGAAGAACTTCGTCACGCTCAGCTACGGCGCGCGGGCCGAGGCGGTCGAGGCGGCCCTGGCGCTCGGCGTGGACATCGGCCGCGCGTCGTGCTACGCGGTGCTGCTCGTCAGCTCCGCCGGCCTGAGCCTGAGCCGCGTCGCCGCCTGCGTCGCGTCCGCCGCCAAAGCGCCAGCCGGCGGCGCTGGGGCAGGTGGTGTGCTTGCCGGCGCGGGCGCTGGCTCGGTTGCCAAAACGCCAGCTATTGGCGCGGGTGATGGCTCGCTTGCCGAAGTGCCAGCCTCTGGCTTGGCCACAGGCGCGGCTCTGACAAACTCCTGCCGGACGGAGGGCTACGGCGATGTCGCGCTGCTGCTGATGGAAACGGTCGAGCGCGGGCAATATCTGCTCCTGGCTTTCGCGGATGGGCTGGGCGCGCTTGAGGAGTGGGCGGTCGCGGCGCGGGCCGTCTTGCAGGAGGAGGATCCCGACGCGGTTCTCGCGACCAGCAGCCCGCGCGCGGATTTCGCCGAGGCGGGCGCGGCCTACCTTGAGGCGTCCACGGCGTATGACAACCGCTTTGTGATGGCGACGGATCAGCTGTTGCGCTTCGACGACGTCAGCATGGCGGCCACCGGCATAAGCGAGTTCGCGGGCAGCTTCGTGGACGGCTTTCGCGACGCGCTGCTCGCGGGCGACGCCCGCGCCGTGCACAGTCGGATCAATGAGCTCATGCAGGTGCTGAGCGAGCGGCGCCTCTCCCTGTTCGCGTTTCGCGTGATATACAACGACATCATCAGCACTTTGCTGAACCGCTACTTCAACGGCGCGGACGAGAACGAGCGGCTGCGCACGTATGACGTGTTCCGGCTGTCTCGTTGCCGCAAGGCGTCCGATCTGGTTGACATACTGCGCCGCATATGCGGCGAGATCCTCGCGCGCGAGGCCGCCAGGCCGGCCGCGTCGCAGGAAACGCCCGAAGCCGCTGTCGTGTCGCGCATTGGCGCGCACCTGCGCGAGCACTTCAGCGATCCCAGCCTGAGCCTGGGCGCCGTCGCGGAGTCGTTCGGCGTAAGCGCGGCGCGCCTGTCGCAAGTTTACAGGGAAGTGACGGGGATGTACCCTTCCGACTTCCTCGCGCTGCTGCGCATGGAGAAGGCGCGGGAGCTTCTGCTGGAAACTGGCATGTCGGTTCGCGCTGTCGGCGAGGCTGTCGGCTACTACGACGTGACGAGCTTCATACGGCGGTTCAAGCGCGACATGTCGATGACGCCGGCCCAGTACCGCAAGGCGAAGAGCGGCGCGGGCGCCGTCGTCGCGCTGGAGGAAAACGAGCAGAGCGGGACGGCCTGAGCCGCCATATTCCTTTCCTGCCCGCGTCATTCCGGCTTTATGCCAGGCACCGCCCTCTTGCCCTTGCCGCCGCCTTTTTTTGGATTCCGAGACGCACTTATTCTACGCCCAACAATTCAGCCCATTAATCCAGAATCATTCCGGCTTTATGCCAGGCTCCACCATCTTGCACTTGCCGCCGCATTTTTTTGGGTTCCGGGACGCAGCCCGGAATGACAGGGGCAGCGAAATGACAGGGGCAGCCCGAAATTGCAGGGGCAGCCCGAAACGCTGGGCGGGGGCGGCGGCTCGCCAGCGGCTCGCTGGCTGCTTTCAGGCTGCTTTCAGGCTGCTTTCGCCAGTTTGCAATATTTTTGTATATAGCGCATTAGGCGATCGCTCAATATAATCATGGGGAGAACGGGCTTTTGCATCCAGTGTTTTGCGCCAAAAATAGAAAGGGATGGTGGCAACAAATGGAAAGAAGAAGAAAGAGCAAGGCCAGGGCAGCGCTTGCGCTGATCCTCGCGGCGGCGATTGCGGCCGCGCTCGTGCCGGCCGGCGCATTTGCCGCGGCAGGGGAGATTTACGCCTATGATCGGCCGGGCGACAAGGACTACATGACGAACACGGCCATCACGGAGCGCACCGAGACGGCCAACGCCAGCCGCAAGATCGTCGTGGACAGGGCGCAGGGCGCCGCGCAGTTCACGGGCGCGACGCTCGCCGTGGACGGCGTGCGCGAGGCGGCGTGGGACGCCGCGACGGCGTATCCCGTCAGCCACATGTTCAACGGGGCGCTGACCGCGACGGCAGCGAGCGGGGCGGCCGGCACGGTGCGCTTCCTGTGGGACGGCCCCGTGCTCTACGCGCTCGTCGAGGTCGCGGGGGACACGAGCGCCGCGACGGCGAACCAGACGTGGACAGGGGCGTCGCTGAGCGCGAACGCCAGCGCGGACGGCGTGGTCTTTGGCATCGACGTGTTCAACGACCAGTGGGGCATGGAGAACGACACCACCACGTGGTTCTATGTGAACCAGAACGCCTCGTCATACGCCGTGTATGGCGGCACGAACATCCCGTCGCTCAGCTCGTTCCTCTACACGAGCTGCCCTGACTACTCGCCGCGCGTGCTGGCCGTCAAAGGCTCGGCATACAACGCCGCGACGAACGCGGAGGGCGTCAGCTACACATACGAGGCCGCCATAGACATCGAGGGCTGGGGCGACGTGTGGGACTATGAGCTGGGCAACGGCTCGAAGGTGGGCGTCGAGGTCGGCATAATGGACGGCAGCAAGACGTGGGCGTTCTGGAGCAAGACAAACGCCACCGACGCGCGCGAGGGCAGCTCCAACCTGCCGAACGACGAGCGCGCCCGCAACCGCGACTGGGGCGAGGTCACGCTGGCCGGCTGGGACGGCGATGCGCCGTTCGCGTACAGCAGCTTCAGCGCGGACGAGGCCATCCGCTTCTGGAACTCGCCGAACAACCCCGGCGCCGGCGGCAACTATCTCGGAACCGGCAACGGAGATCTCAGCGAGGTGTGGCGCGCGGACACGAAGGCGCGCATGATCGCCGCGGAGACCGCGTACCTGGCCGTCAAGGACGACGGGGACGTTTCGCGCGCGGACAAAGAGGCGGCGATCCTCGAGGTCTGCGAGGCGTTCGCGGGCCTGCGCTGGGCGGACGAGACATTCCCGGATCCGCACGACCTGCCGATCAATTTCACGATACCGGATCCGTACAAGTTCTTTGACGCCTCCAAGGGCACGGGCGGCTACGTGACGACGCCCGCCGAGTGGGAGGAGCGCAAGGCCGAGATCCTGGCGCTCGCCGAGTTCTACGAGTACGGCTACAAGCCGCGCCTGGGCGTGGACTACACGATTTCCGTGACGACGAACAACTACGCGGGCTCGGGCAACGCGACCGTGACCGCGAGCGTCGTGCCGACAAACACGGGACACTGGCGCAACGGCACGGCGCAGAACGTGACCGTCACCATCTCCAACCCCCAGCTCTACAACGGCCAGAAGGCCGGGGTGGGCTTCGGCGTCAGCGGCAACGGGCTCGCGAGCACGACGAACGGCACATGGCCGTTTGGCGACACGCGCAGCGACAGCGTGTGGGGCACGCGCGCGGGCAACACCATATTCACGCGGCTGTTCCCGTATGAGCGGAACCGCGCCGGCGCGGACGTGAGCAACGCGATGGCCTACGCGACGGGCGTGTCGGTCGCGCTGGACATTCTTGAGGCCGCCTGCGCCGCCAACTCGGCGCTCGACGCGCGCATAGACACGCAAAAGGCGGCGACCTCCGGCTTCTCGTATGCCGGCAAGTACGCCTTTGTCGCGGCGGTCTACGACGAGCGCGTCAAGGTGACGTTTTCCGGCGCGGCCGGCGCGACGGGCCCGGCCAACTGGCGCTACAATGTGCAGGGCCAGGAGTACGATTTCAGCGAAACTATCTACAGCAACACGGGCTCGCAGAGCGTGATCGCCTTCGGGACGGAGGGCCCCGGCAACAGCTACCGCCACAACCGCGCGCGCGAAACGGAGCTGTTCCGCCATTTCATGCCATACGGCCACATGTACGAGCACCTTGACGGCGCGTACAATTACGGCGAGTATTCGAGGATGCCGATCGACAACGCGCTGCTGCTCGCGGCTTTCGTGCCGGATCGCATGATCGTGCTCGACAACTGCCTCAACGACTTCAACGACGGGGCGGGGACGGACAACATGAGCTTCCAGCTCGCCCGCGCCATGTATAAGGCCATGGGCGCCGACCCGGATGCGTTCGTGAAGATCAACTCCGCGAACTACGCATCAAGCGGCGACCCGCACGGCGTTAGCGCTGGCCGCCTGACGGACTCGCAGATCGCGAGCGACTTCCTGTTCGGCACGAGCCTCGTGAGCGACGAGGGCAACGCGCGCCTGCTCGCGGATCCGTTCAACCTGCTCGTCGCGAACGGGCGCACGCAGAGCGCCTATGACTACTACTGGGGCGGCTTCAACACCATCACGGGCGGCACGGGCGGCATTGACGGGCGCGACGGCTGGTACTACAAAGCCTTCGCCTCGATATCGCCTTCGGCGGCCATAGCCAGCCGCGGCAAGACGGTGTCGTTCACGGCGGCGGCGAACGGCTTTGGCGAGCACGGCGGCGAGTGGGCCTGGACGCTGAGCGGCGCCCAGTCGCCCGGCACGGCGCTCTCCGGCGCCGGCGCGCTGGAGGTTGCCGAGGACGAGGCTGCGACAGCGCTGACAGTCACGGCGACGCTGGTTTCCGACAGCTCGGTGAGCGCGTCGCTAACCCTCGCGGTGCAAAACAGCTCCGACGCCCTCGCGGAAACGGTCGCCGCTGCGGCAGCCGCGACGGCGGGGACTGTGGAGGCCGACTACACGGCGGAGACGTGGGCCGCGTACTCGGCCGCGCTGGCCACGGCCGAGGCCATTTTGCTCGACCCGGACGCCGACGGCCTGGGGCAGGAGGCGCTGAACGACGCCGCCGCGTCGCTCGCAGCGGCGCTGAGCCTTCTCCGGCCGGAAAAGTCCGGCCTTGATGCGGCGATTGGCGAGGCGCAAAGCTTCAACGGCGACAAGTACACGGTTCCGACGTACAACGAGCTCGTGCTCGCGCTTGGCGAGGCGCTCGCCGCATACGGCAGCCCCGACGCGAGCGTGGCGCGGGTGAAGGCCGCAATCGCCGGCATAAACAGCGCGATTGGCGGGCTGGAGGAAATTGAAATAGAGGAAGGCATCAAGCTGGACGCGCTGCAGGGGCTGATCGACCGCGCCAACGCCGCGGAGCTGCGCGTTTACGGCGAAGCGGGCGTGGAGCAGCTGAAGGCCGCGCTGGCCGAAGCGCAGGAGCTGATCGATCTGGTCAAGCAGGTGCTCGCGGCGAACGAGACGCCATACGCGTCGCCATACGGGATGGCGCCGCTCTCGGAGATAACGCAGGCGGACATCGACGCGGCGTATGGCAGGATCATACTGCTCCTGGGCAGCCTGGAGGCCAAGCAGGAGTATCGGGACAACGGCTACTTGGACACGCTGATCACCGAGCTGACGTCCGTGCTGGCGCTGGATCACACTGCGTACACGGGCGAATCGTTCGCCAAGCTGTGGGACGAGGCGCTCAAGGGCTGGACGATGCTCTCGCAGGTCGTCTCCCTCGTGGAGAACGAGTTTTCGCCCGCGACGGTTGACGGGGCGCTCGCGACGCTGAACGTCGGCGAAAGCGAACTGACGCTGCTGCTCAACGGCCTGCTGTATGCGAGGGACCATTTGGAGGCGGCCCCGGCGGGCGGCCCCGGCCTGGATATCACGGTCGGCGGCGGCGTGTATTCTGCCGGCAACAAGGAGCTCGTGCTGCAGTACGTGAGCGGCGCCGAAGCCGTGTTCGACTTCAAGGTGGCAGACTTTGAGAACGTCGGCGTGGCAATCCTAGACATCAGCGTGCGCGAGGACAGCAATCTGAATTACGGCGCGGTTTCGATAGCGGGAGCGCCCGGCACGGTCGCGTCGATAACGCCGCTCAATTCGCCGGTGTGGCCGGGCTACAAGTCGTGGCAGGCCGTCATATACGCCGACGACAACGCCTACCTGACGCTAGGCGACGGCGCGACGCTGTTCTCCGTGAGCGTGCCGCTGATAGACAAGGCCGACACGGCCGTGCTGCTCTCCGTGACGGGCATCGACATGTCGTTCCTGGACGCGGCGACGGGCAGCGAGATCCGCGCGAGCGTGAAGACGCTGCGGCCGAGCGACTCCGCGACGGTGAAATTCCGCAACCGGTTTGACATCAACATGGACGGCAAGGTGGACATCGTGGACGTCGGCCTTGTGCGCCGGTATCTCGGCGCCGCCCAAAACGCGCTGACGGGCGAGTGGGAAAAGCCGACAAATCTGGACGCCGCCCTTTGGGACGCGGCCTACGCCGAGCGCTGCAACCTGAACGCGACGTGGGCTAACGACGCCTATGTATTCGACATTGACGGGAATCTGCTGTTCGACGACTACTCGATTGACACGATAGACCTAAGTTTGGCGCTCGCGGCATACAGCGCGGCGCGCTAGGCGCGGGCGGGTCTGCCGGAAAGCCGGGCGGGGCGGGCGAGGGGCTGGTTTTTGGATGCGCCTTGAACCCGCCAGCCCGTCCG